>NZ_JACBWZ010000339.1 GCF_013870595.1 Streptomyces sp. WELS2
GGCCGTAGCCCGCCGGGGCCGGAAGCCGTTTGGCCAGGCCCGGCCCGGTGGCATCGGTCATGGTGGACACACGGGGCGACGGTCCGCAGCCCGAGGAATGAGGAAGCATGGCCGAACAGAGACCACCGGGACGGCTGCCGCAGGGCGACCTGGGGCGCCGCATCGAACAGCGCCGCAGGGAACTGGGCCTCACCGTGGAGGAACTGGCGTTCCGGGCGGCCATGGCACCGGCCTACATCGAGCACCTGGAGAAGCACAGCACCGCCGCGCCGGAAGCCGGTACGCTGCTCCGGCTGGCCGGGGCCCTGCGCACCAGCGCCACGGAGCTCGGCGGCGGACACGCCGACCTGCCGTCCGGCCTCGGGCAGGCCGCCCGGACGCCCCGCTTCACCGAGCTGGGCGAGGAGGACTGCCGCCGACTGCTGTCGACGCACGGTGTGGGCAGGATCGCGGTGTCCACCGAGGCCGCCCCGGTCGTCGTACCCGTCAACTACAGCGTCATCGACGACGCCATCGTCTTCCGGACGCAGGCCGGGACGGTCTCCCTCCAGGGGCTCGACCGGGAGGTGGCCTTCGAGGTCGACCGCGTGGACGACGCGCTCAGCCAGGGCTGGAGCGTCGTGGTGCACGGCACCGCCGAACAGGTGACCGACCCCGATGCCGTACGGCGTCTCGCCGAGCGGGCCTACAGCGCGCCCTGGGCCGGCGGGGAACGCGACGTCTGGGTGCGGATCGGGATGAGCGCCCTGACCGGCCGCCGCATCGACACCTGGTAGCCGGCGGCCGCCGGGGCCGGGTCAGCGCGGCCGGTCGTGGTCCTCCCGGACGACGACGACCGGGCAGGCCGCGTGCTGGGCGCAGCGCAGGCTCACCGAGCCCAGGATCGCGCGGGCGAAACCGCCCCGCCCCCGGCGGCCCACGACGAGGATCTCCGCCCCCTCCGAGGCCGTGATCAGCACGTCCGAGGGGTCGCCCTCCACCAGGATCTCCCGCATCCCGGTGGGCCGCTTGTCCGGGAAGACGGCGCGCATCGCCTCCGCGAACCGCTCCTGCGCCTGCTCCAGGTCGAACTCGGGGTCGATCGCGGGCCCGGTCCAGCCGATGGCCGACGGGGTGTCCCAGGCGCACACGGCCTCCACGAAACCGCCGACCATCTCCGCGTACCGCGCCGCCCAGCGCAGCGCCGCGTACGACGACGGGGAGCCGTCCACACCCGCGACCACGCGGGCCTTCGGTTCAGGGGGTTGCATGGCCACCTCACCAGCAGTCGTTGTCGGTACCCTCCACGCTGCCCGGGACGACGGAACTGTGCCAGCCGGGAAGTCACCTCCACCGCGCGGCGGCGAGCACGGGGAGTGAGCGCCCTCGTCACGGTGCCCGGTGGTCAGACCAGGCTTCCGCTGCCGTAGGGGGCGTACAGGTCGAGCAGCCGGACACGGGAGGCCAGCAGCCGCTCGACGAGCACCCGTCCCACCCAGACCGCGATCGCGCGGCCGAACTCCGGGTCCTCGGCGCACATGGCCCGGACCGTCCCGCCGTCGAACTCCCAGGCGCGCACCGGACTGATCGCCTCGGCGCCCAGGTGCCAGAGGTACGGCGGGTGGTACCAGGACCAGCCGACCAGCTCGCCGTGCCCCAGCGAGGCGACGACGGCGGGACGCCGGCCGGGCACACGGAGGTCGAGGGCGACCGTGCCGGTGCGCACGATCCACAGCCGGTCGGCACGCCGGCCCTCCTCGAACAGCCGGGTCCCGGCGTCGAAGGACACCTCACCGGCTGTCCGCATCAGCCGTGCGCGGTGCTCGGCGGGGAGTGCCGCGTTCATGGTGGTGGCAGACGTCATCACACCGGCTCCCTTCGTGTGGTCTGCCCCCAGCCTGGGCCGTATCCGTCCCTGCCACCACGGGCCGCACGGCCCGGCTCCGGGGCCCTTCGGCCCCCGCGCGGACCTGCCGCGAAGACGGCGCGGAGCACCGCTCCCCGCGGGCGTCCTCAGCGGCCGTCGGTTCGGGCGCGGGCGTGACAGAGGTCGCGCAGCAGGGCGATCTCGGCTCCGTGGTGCAGCAGTTCCTGGTTGACCCACCACACGACGTCGAGGAACGGTTCCTCCGGGTCGCTGCCGTGCGGATAGGTGCAGTACCCGACCGTGTCGAGGGTGGTGTCGTCGGCGCTGAGCAGTGCCCTTCGCCAGGCCTCGGCGCCGCTGGTGAAGGCGGTCGTCGCGGTCGCCGCGTCCCCGCTGATCCGGTAGTCGTCCCGGGTGAGCCGCCGGCCGCCGGCGGTGTGGTCGGCACGAAGGGTCAGCATCTCGCTCAGGTGGCTCAGGCGCCACGCGATGGTGGTGAAGGGCGGTGGCCAGGGGTGCGGGTAGGCGGCGGCGTCGCGTCCCCAGTCGCCCGTGCCCGCCAGGAACGTGGCGCGCGGCCCAGGCCCGTCCTCGCGCCGCCGCACCGACCAGCAGTCCGGCACCGGCTCCCAGAGGTACTCGTCGTCCGTCATCGGACCGACCGGGGTGTCCGTCCCGTCGCCGCTGTCCACGACGGGCCCCGCCATGCGGTCGGCGAGACGCCTGTACGCGAAGTCGAACTGCTCCAGCAGTGGCAGCAGGCGGGACGGCAGCGTCATCGCAGGCTCCTGTGTCGAAACCGGTTAGGAACGGTCCGCCAGACTGACACAGGACGAGCCGGAGGAGCGCGTCGTTTCCCGCGCGGCTCCGCCCGGGTGACTCCCCCCTTACCACTCCTCCTGCGGGGCGCGCCGGCATGCCCCGAAGGCGATCACCGCGGGGACGTGGTCCCGCCGCAACTGCCCGTAACAGGACCGGAGGGCCTCCTCGGTGCCCGGCGCTCCGGTGAGGCAGGCGTGCTCGGCCACCTCCGGGTCCGCTTGCGGGTGCCGCTCCAGCACCGTGCAGAAACAGGCCTGCGGGGACGCGTGGGCAGCCGGGGCGGCGGCGACGGCGCCGCCGAGAGCGAGAACGAGACCGCTGAGGGCAGCAGCGAGACGCACGAGGACCACGGTTCCTTTCGAGCCCACGCGACCCAGGGTGGTCACGGTGTGTAGTTGATCCGGTGGGGAGAGCGCCCGTGCGTGTGCTGGATGACGCGACCAGGGGCGGGAGGAGGAAACGCGGGGCGAACCTGATCCAGCTCGCGCACACCGCATGAGCCCTCCGGGGCGCCGGAGTCGGCGGGGCGGCCTACGGTGGGGTGAGCCGACGTAAGGAGTGCACGTGGAGATCGTTGCGTACGGCGTTCTCTCCGACGAGGAACCGCTGCTCAGGGCCGCGTTCGACAAGGCGTTCGCCGGGCGGCACGAACTGCGCTGCCTGCGGCTGTTCCTGGACCGGGACACCGTCCCGACGGCCGTCGGCCACGAGATCGTACTCAGCAGCGTCAACGACACGCTGGACGCCGGCGTGCTGCGCACCCTCGCCGAGGGCGGCACCCGGATGATCGCCCAGCGGTCCACCGGCTACAACAACATCGACCTCACCGCCGCCGGGGAACTCGGTGTCACGGTCGCCCGCGTCTCGTACTACTCGCCGTACTCGGTCGCCGAGTTCGCCTGGACCCTGGCCCTGGCGGTCAACCGCCGGATCGTCCGCGCCGCGCACCGCACCCGCGATTTCGACTTCCGGCTCGACGGCCTGATGGGCCGCGACCTGCGCGGCCGGACGGCCGGTGTGGTGGGCACCGGAAAGATCGGGTCGGCGTTCACCGCGATCGCCCACGGGTTCGGGATGCGGCTGCTGGGCTGGGACATCACGGAGAACCCCGACTGCCTGGCCCTCGGCATGGAGTACGTACCCCGCGAGCGGCTCTTCGCCGAGGCCGACCTGATCAGCCTGCACGTGCCCCTGCTCCCGGAGACCCGTCACCTCGTCGACGCCGGCACGCTGGACCTGATGAAGGACGACGCCATCCTGATCAACTCCAGCCGCGGCGGCCTGGTCGACACCGACGCCCTGCTGGCGGCCCTGCGCGCCGGACGGCTGACCGGCGTCGGCCTCGACGTGTACGAGGAGGAGGCCGGTGTCTTCTTCCTGGACAAGTCGCTGGAGGTGATGACCGACGAACGCCTGGCCCGGCTGATGACCTTCGGCAACGTCCTGGTGACCTCGCACCAGGCGTACTTCACCGAGGACGCCGTCGGCCAGATCGTCCGCACCACCGTGTCCAACGTCGAGGACTACTTCGCCGGCCGCCGTGGCGAGAACACGCTCGTCGCCGCGACATGAACCCCTCCGGTGCCCGCGCTCACCTCGTGTCCTGGGCCGGCAGCACGACACACAGCTCATAGCCGCCGTCGCTGGTGGGGCCCGAGGTCATGGTGCCGCCGAGCAGTTCGGCGCGCTGGCGCAGACCCAGCAGGCCGTGGTGCGCCCCGGGCAGGGGCAGTGGCGGCTGGGTCGGCGCGGTGTTGGTGACCCGGACCCGGACGGCGCCGTCGGCATGGCTCAGATCGATGTGCGCGGTCGCCCCCGGAGCGTGTTTGCGGGTGTTGGTCAGCGCCTCCTGCACCGTGCGGTAGACCGCGCGCTGGACGGTCGGCGGAAGCCCCTCGGGCAGGGCCATGCGCAACTCGGTCTTGATACCGCAGTTGTCGGCCAGCCGCTGGATGTCGCTGAGCGCCGGCTGCGGGGTGAGCTCCGTGGGGTGACCGCTGGAGGCACGCAGGACACCCACCATGTGGCGCAGTTCGTCCAGCGTCTGCACGCTCAGCCGGCGGATCGTCGCCGCGGCCTCCCTGGTGTCCGGGTCGCCCGCACCCACCTGCAACGCCCCGGCACGTACGGCGATCAGACTGACCTGGTGCGAGACGACATCGTGCATCTCCCGCGCCAGCTGCGCGCGCTCCTTGGCGAGGACGGCCTGGGCGGTCAGCAACTGCTGATGGTCACGCGCCTCCGAGATCTCCGCCAGCCTCAGCGACAGATCGCGCCGGGTCCGCACCAGCAGCCCCAGGAAGACGGCCGCCGCCGCCGTGGCGGCGCTGTACCCGACCGCGATGAGCGTCGGGGTATGCGTCAGATCCAGCTCCGGCGACGGCAGCGACGCCGTGTCGCCGACCGCGAACGCCAGGGCGCACACCACCAGCAGCGCCCGGGGACGGCTGAACGAGGCGAGCGTGTACAGCGCGGCCAGACAGGCGAACACCGCGTCGGACAGCAGGACGGCGGGGAGCGTGAGCAGGAAGGTGAGCAGCGGTTGCCGCCGGCGCAGCAGCAGGGCGACCGCGGCGGCCAGCGCGCAGCCCATCCGCAACGGCTCGTCGATGTCCCAGTGCGCCCACACGTCGAGGAGCGCCATGGCCACGGCCACGCCGTCCAGGAGCAGCGGGGACGGCCGGCGGGTCATCCGGCGCCCTCGGCGAGGAGACCGGCCCGCTGGGCGAGGAGGGCGGCCTGGACCCGGCCGCTGACCTCCAGCTTGGTCAGGATCGCGCTGACGTGGTCCTTCACGGTGCCGGTGCTCAGGTGCATCCGGGCCGCGATGTCGGTGTTCGACAGGCCCTCGGCGATCAGCACGAGCACCTCGCGCTCACGGATGGTCAGCCGCTCCAGGGCCTTGGGCGGGGGCTCCTGCGCTCCCGCGTTCAGATAGCCGTCCACCACCGTGCGCGTGACCTTGGGCGAGAGCACGGTGCCACCGCGGGCCAGGCTCTGCACCGCCGGCGGCAGCGCCTCGGGGTCGGTGTCCTTCAGCAGGAAGCCGGCGGCGCCCGAGCGCAGCGCCGTCTCCACGTACTCGTCCATGTCGAACGTGGTCAGCATGGCCACCACCGGGGGCTCCGCCAGCCGCCGGATGTCGCTCAGCACGGTCAGGCCGTCCACGTCCGGCATGCGGATGTCCAGCAGGACGACATCGGGACGCGTCTCCCGCACCGTGCGCAGGGCCTGTCCGCCGGAGACCGCGCCGACGACCTCGATGCCGTCGGCCGCGTCCAGAATGCGCTGGAAGCCCGTGCGGATCAGGGCTTCGTCGTCGACCACCAGTACCCGGATCACGTGTGCTCCAGCCTCTGTGGGAGTACTGTGTCCGATTCGTACCACGCCGGGCGCGACCGCGCCGCCGGGGGCGTCCCCCGTCATGTCCGCGGCCCCGGTGCCGTCCCCGCCACGGGAATGTCGTCCCCTGTACGGAGCTGCCGTACGGTGTCCGCCGCGGTGGCCGCGCGGCGGTCAGGTCAGGGCCGCCCGGCGAGGCACAGCGACTGCCGGCCGGCAGGCGGCGTCGGCAGGGCGCCGGGGACACTCTCCCCGCCCGTCGGCGGCAGCCGCCTTGGTGGTGCCGCGGGCGGTGTGAGCCGGGC
>NZ_JACBWZ010000034.1 GCF_013870595.1 Streptomyces sp. WELS2
GGGCTCAGTCGGGTCGAGACGGCCCGGCGTGCCCGGATGTCCCCCGATCACCTCGCGTATCTCGAGGAAGGGCCCGGCGACCCGACCCTCGCGACTCTCGTCAGACTGGCCGACGCGTTCGGCACCACGGTCGCCGCACTGCGGGGCGGGGGCGTGCAGCGTCCGCCCGGGCAGGGCCACGCGCTGCTGCACCCCGAGCTGCGGGACCTCGGGCGGGAGGAGTGCCGCACCCTGCTCTCCACGCACGGCGTGGGCCGCGTCGCGGTGTCCGGGCCCGACGGCCTCCCCGTGGTCGTCCCCGTCAACTACGAGGTCGTCGAGGACGCCATCGTCTTCCGGACCGCGCCCGAATCCGTCCTCGCCGGGGCGGCGGAGACGGAGGTCGCCTTCGAAGTCGATCACGTGGACGAAGCCCTGAGCCAGGGCTGGAGCGTCCTCGCCGTCGGCCCCGCGAGCGTGGTGACGGATCCGGAGGTCGTACGCGAACTCGGCCGGAAGGCGCACACCACACCGTGGGCCGGCGGGGAACGCGACATGTGGGTGTCGGTCCGGCCCACACGTCTCACGGGCCGCCGGATCACTCCGGCCGGCGAGTAGGCCCGCGTCACGCGCCGCGCCCTCCGTCACCGCGCGGCCCCAAGCGGCCCCGTACAAGGCCCTTCGCACCATCGCGACCGGGACCACCGCACACCGGCCGCAGATCGCCGGACCGGAAAGGGCCGCGTGTCGCGGCACCGGGCGGGCGGTGCGACCGTAGTCAGGAGAGCCCCGCAGCCGGACGACGAAAGCGGTGACCGCGATGAACCTCCCCTTGGTCGTGGGCGTCGACGGATCCGACTCCAGCCTGACGGCCGTCGACTGGGCGGTGGACGAGTCGGCACGGCACGGGCTGTCCCTTCGTCTGCTCCACGCCTCCCTCTGGGAGAACTACGAGGGGACACGTCCCTCCTTCGGCACCGGCCGGCATGCCGAGAAGGTCATGGCCGATCACATCGTGGCCTCCTGCGTGGAGCGGGCCCGGCGGCGGAATCCCGAGCTGCGGGTCTCGGGGGAGGCCGTGGCCGAGGATGCCGTGTCCGCGTTGCTGCGCGCGGGACCGGAGGCGTTCGCTCTGGTCACGGGCTCACGCGGGCGCGGCCAGGTCGCGGGGATGCTGCTGGGGTCCGTCAGCCTGAC
Organism: Streptomyces sp. WELS2; assembly: GCF_013870595.1. Lineage (GTDB taxonomy): Bacteria > Actinomycetota > Actinomycetes > Streptomycetales > Streptomycetaceae > Streptomyces. The sequence continues at coordinate 1,177 of NZ_JACBWZ010000034.1, forward strand.
CGTGGCCGCTCGCGCCGTCTGCCCGGTCGTCGTGGTCCGGGGCGAGGAGCCCGGCCGACGGGAAACCGCGGGCCGGATCGTGGTGGGCGTCGGTGACGCGCCCGACGGTGCGGGGGCCGTGCGGTTCGCCGTCCGGGAGGCCGAGGTGCGGGGCTGTGCCCTGACCGCCGTACGCGCCTGGCGGAGCCCGTCCCAGGAACCCGTGGACCACATGCTGATCGCCGACGACGCAGCCCGGTCACGGGAGCAGCGGGCCGCCGCCGACCTCGAGGACGCGCTGCGCGAGGCGGTACGGGAGCACCCCGGGGTCGACATCGACCTCCGGCCTGTCGAAGGCCCCGCCCACCGGGTTCTCCTCGACGCCTCGGCCGGGGCCGGCCTGATCGTCGTGGGCGCGCAACGCCGCCACGGTCGCTTCGGCCTGCAACTCGGCAGGGCCGCCCACACCCTCCTCCACCATGCGCCGTGCCCCGTCGCCGTCGTCCCCCAGCGGGTGTGAGCCCCGGGCCGCAGCCGTCCGCAGGAGAGGCGGGGGTGGCTGATGTCGCACTGGACATGGGAGTGGAGGGGTCACATCCCCGCCGCCGAGCAACTGCGTGAATCCCTCTGCACCCTCGGCAACGGCTACTTCGCGACGCGCGGCACGCTCCCGGAGTACCGCGGCGGCCTGGTGCACTACCCGGGAACCTACGCGGCCGGGTGCTACAACCGGCTGGAGTCGACCGTGTCCGGACGGCGGGTGGTCAACGAGGACCTGGTGAACCTGCCGAACTGGCTGCTCCTCCGGTTCCGCCTGCGGAGCGCCGGTGATGTGTGGGGCCCGTGGGTCTCCCCGCACTCGTATGCCGTCCTCGATCACGGGCACGTGCTCGATCTGCGCCGTGGCACGCTCACCCGCACCTCCCGCTATCGGCTCGACGGGACGGCGGTGCTCGGCGTGGAGCAGATCCGCCTGGTGCACATGGGAGACGCGCACCTGGCCGCGCTGCGCACGGTCGTCACGACCGACGGCTGGTCGGGCGAGATCGAGATCGAAAGCTCGATCGACGGCGGGGTGTCCAACGGCAATGTGCACCGGTACCGCGCTCTCGACCGCCACCATCTGGCACATGTGCGGACCGGTGCCCGGGAGCCGCACACGGTCTGGCTGAGCTGCCGGACCAGCACATCGGACATCTCCGTCGCCCTGGCCGCCCGGACGACGGCCGGCAGCACCGGCGCGCCTGCGGTCTCGTCGGTGCTCTCCCCGGCCGGCCACCAGGCCGTTCACCGGCTGGTGGCGACCATCGCTCCGGGACGGCCCGTGACCGTCGACAAGACCGTGGCGCTCCACACCTCCCGGGACACGGCGATCGGCGACCCCGTGAGCGAGGCCGTCGACCGGGTGTCGACGGCACCCGGCTTCCCCGCCCTGCTGGACTCGCACGTGGCCGCCTGGAAAGCGCTGTGGCGGCGAGCGGACATCCGGGTCCCCGGCGAAGCCGGCCGCATACTCCGCTTCCACCTCTTCCACGTCCTGCAGACGCTGTCACCGCACACGGCGGATCTCGACGTGGGCGTTCCCGCCCGCGGACTGCACGGCGAGGCGTACCGGGGCCACGTCTTCTGGGACGAGCTGTTCGTCCTGCCCTACCTCAACCTCCACCTGCCGGAAGTCTCCCGGTCCCTGCTGGACTACCGCCACCGGCGCCTCCCCCGGGCGTGCAGGGCGGCGGCGGCCGCGGGCCGGGCCGGGGCCATGTACCCGTGGCAGAGCGGCAGCGACGGCCGCGAGGAGTCCCAGGAGTGGCACCTCAACCCGGCCTCGGGACGCTGGCTGCCGGACCACTCCCGCCTGCAGCACCACGTGGGTTCGGCGATCGCCTACAACGTGTGGCAGTACTGCGCGGCCACCGGCGACACGGAATACCTCCACACGAAGGGGGCGGAGATGCTGCTGCAGATCGCCCGCTTCTGGGCGGCCCTGGCCGTCTTCGACCCCGCCACCGGCCGCTACCGGATCCGCGGCGTCGTCGGTCCCGACGAGTACCACGACGGCTACCCCGGTTCGCCCCGGCCCGGACTGGACGACAACGCCTACACCAACGTCACCGCGGCCTGGGTCCTCACCCGCGGTCTGGACCTCCTGCGGCGGCTTCCCTCGTGGCGCAGGGAGGAACTGCTGGACCGGCTCGGGCTGGGCGCCGGCGAGCTGACGAGGTGGGAGGAGGTGTCCCGGGGCTTGCGCGTGCCGTTCCACCAGGGCGTCATCAGCCAGTTCGAGGGCTACGACGGCCTCGCCGAACTGGACTGGGACGCCTACCGCGCCCGCTACACCACCATCCGCCGGCTGGACCGCATCCTGGAGGCCGAGGGCGACACGGTGAACCGCTACAAGGCGTCCAAACAGGCCGACGTCCTCATGCTGGGCTACCTGTTCTCACCCACCGAGCTGCGCCGCCTGTTCCGACGCCTCGGCTACGACCTGGACGACGACGTGTGGAACCGGACGGTCGACTACTACCTCCGGCGCACCAGCCACGGCTCCACACTCAGCGAACTCGTCCACGGCTTCGTCCTCGCCCGGGCCCGGCGGGCCGACGCGTGGCAGTACGTTCACGAGGCCCTGAAGGCGGACATCGCCGATATCCAGGGCGGGACGACCGGTGAGGGCATCCATCTGGGCGCCATGGCCGGGACACTGGACCTGGTGCAGCGTGGCCTGACCGGGCTGGAGGTCCGCGAGGACGGCCTCCGCCTCGACCCGGTACCGATGCCCGCGCTCTCCGAATACGGCTTCACGGTGCACTATCGCGGCCACTGGGGCGTCGGCGTACTCAGCCGGAGCGGACAGCTCGGCATCAGCGTGCCCGACTCCGACGAGTCGCCGATCCGCGTGGTGCTGGCCGACCGCGCCGTGACCATGGCGCCCGGTGAGACCTGCACCCTCGCGCTGCCCGACGGTTGAACTGTGTGGAGAGGTGAGACGCATGGGTACGGAAACTGCCCGGCCTCGTGTCGTGGTGGGCGCCGACGGTTCGCCGGACTCGCACGCGGCGCTGCGGTGGGCCGTGCGGTACGCCGCACTGATCGACGGAACCGTGGACGTGGTGGTGGCCTGGGACATGCCCGGCGCGTACGGCTGGGCGGCCCTGGCCGTGGACGCGGATTTCGACGAGGCCGTCGCCCGGCAACTGCTGCGGAAGGAGCTGCGCGAGGTGCTGGGGGCGGAGCGGGCCGACTCGGTCAGGGCGCTCGTGGTCCGTGGCAACACCGTGGAGGTGCTGCTCACGGCCGCCGAGGGGGCGGAGGCGCTGGTCGTCGGCAGCAGGGGGCGGGGCGGGTTCGCCCGCGCTCTGCTGGGGTCCGTGAGCCAGCACGTCGCTCACCATGCGAAGTGCCCCGTCGTCATCGTGCGCCCCTGATCGTTGCGGAGGACGGTGCCGGCGGCCCTCACGGACGCCCCGCGGGCAGCCGGCCGGTCAGCAGATACGGGGCAGTTGTTCGCCCAGTGGCATGTCGACGAGGCGCTGGGCGCCGATGAGGGTGCGCAGGACGACGCGGCCCGCGGGACCGTCGGTGACGTCGCCGATGCGGGTCGCGTACCGCCCCTCGGGAAGGGCACGCATCAGGCCGAGTGCCTCGTCGGCGGAGTCGGGGGCGACGAAGGCGACCATGCAGCCCTCGTTGGCCACGGTGAGGGGATCCAGGCCCAGCAGGTCGCAGGCGCCGGCGACGGGACCGGGGACGGGCAGGGCGGTTTCGTCGATGCTGACGTGGACCCGGGAGTCGCGAGCGATTTCGTTGAGGGAGGCGGCCAGGCCGCCCCGGGTGGGATCGCGCAGGGTGTGGACGTGGGCGCCCAGCGGGGCGAGGGCGCCGACCAGGCGGTGCAGGGGCCGGGTGTCGGAGGTGATGTCGGAGGCGAAGCCCAGGTTGTCGCGGACGCTGAGGACGGCGGTGCCGTGGGCGCCGATCGGTCCGCTGAGCAGGACGGCGTCGCCGGGCCCGGCGCGGCCGGCGGAAGGGTTCAGGCCGGGCAGGCGGCGGCCGATGCCCGTGGTGGTGATGTAGAGCCCGTCGGCCTGGCCACGGCCGACGACCTTCGTGTCCCCCGCCACCACCGGTACCCCCGCTTCGGCGGCCGCCTTGCCCAGGGAGGCGAGAACGGCGTCCAGCCGGGCGAAGTCCAGCCCTTCCTCGATGATCAGGGCCACCGTGAGGGCGAGCGGCCGGGCTCCGCGCATCGCCAGGTCGTTGACGGTGCCGTTGACGGCGAGGGTGCCGATGTCGCCGCCGGGGAAGAACAGCGGGCTGACGACGAAGGCGTCGGTCGTCATCACCAGGCTGTCGTCGCCCGGCAGCGGGGCGGCGTCCTCCAGTGGGCCACCGGTGGCCGCCGCGGCCGGGGAGAGGGCCGGGAGGACGTGCGCCTCCAGGAGTTCGGCCGACAGCCGTCCGCCGGCACCGTGGCCGAGGAGGACGCGGCCGTCCCCCGTCGAGGGCAGGGGGCAGGTCGTCATGCGGGGCTCCCGAAGGACGTGTCGGTGCCGGCGGAGGTGCGGCCCGCGGCGTGGAAGGCGGCGCAGGTTCCCTCGGAGGAGACCATGGGGGCCCCGAGCGGGGTGCGGGGCGTGCAGGCCGTTCCGTACGCGGTGCAGTCGGTGGGCAGTCTGGCGCCGGTGAGGATGGCGCCCGAGATGCAGGCGGGCTCTTCGGCGGAGCGGAGGGAACCGACGTCGTAGCGGCGGGCGGCGTCGAAACGGGCGAACTCCTCGGCGAGGGCGAGACCGCTTCCGGGCAGCGGGCCCAGGCCGCGCCACACCTGGTCGCAGACGCGGAAGACGCGGGCGACGGCGGTCCGGGCACCGGTGTTGCCCTCGCGGCGCACGGCTCGGGCGTACTGGTTCTCGACCTCGGCGCGCCCCTCTTCGAGCTGGCGCACGGCCATGTGGATGCCCTCCAGCAGGTCCAGGGGCTCGAAGCCGGTGACGACGATGGGCACGCCGTGGCGCGCGGCGATCGGTTCGTAGGCGGTCCAGCCCATCACCGCGCAGACGTGGCCCGCGGCGAGGAACGCCTGGACCTCGCAGTCGGGGGACTCGAGGAGTGTCGTCATCGCGGGCGGGACCATGACGTGGCTGACGAGGACACTGAAGTTGGTCAGGCCCAAGCGGTCGGCGTGGAGGACGGCCATGGCGTTGGCCGGTGCGGTGGTCTCGAAGCCGACGGCGAGGAAGACGACCTCGCGGCCCGGTTCGGCACGGGCGATCTCGACGGCGTCCATCGGGGAGTACACGACCCGTACGTCCGCGCCGCGGGCCCGCGCCGACAGCAGGTCGGTGGTGGATCCCGGTACGCGCAGCATGTCGCCGAAGCTGGTGAAGATCACGTCGGGGCGGGCGGCGATGGCCATCGCCCGGTCGAGGGTCTCCAGCGGTGTGACGCACACCGGGCAGCCGGGCCCGTGGATCATCCGGATGCCGGCGGGAAGCAGCTCGTCGATGCCCTGGCGGACCAGGGTGTGGGTCTGGCCCCCGCAGACCTCCATGATCCGCCAGGGGCGGGTGGCGATGGCCCTGGTCTCTTCCAACAGGTGCCGGGCGAGTACGGGGTCCCGGTACTCGTCGAGATAGCGCACCGGCGGGTTCCTTTCACGAACGGAGCGGCGGTCTCACAGGTGTTCGACCGTGAGGTCGAGGAAGTGGGCGGAGCAGGAGATGCACGGGTCGTGGTTGCGGATGGCGCGTTCGCACAGCAGGCGCAACTCGTCGTCGTCGAGGTCGTCCGCCCCCGGCCGGCTGTCGATGTGGGCCTGTACGACGGAACGGAGGTGGTCCTCGATCGCGTCCTGGTTCTGGGCGGTGGGCGGGACGAGGGAGGCATCGGTGAGGGTGCCGTCGGCGGTGAGCCCGTAGCGGTGGTAGAGCAGGCCGCGCGGGGCCTCGGTGGCGCCTCGGCCGGTCCCGGCACGGGGTGCCACGGGTACGGCCGGAGCGTGGGGCGGCTCGTAGGCGTCGATCAGGCGCAGCGCCTCGTCCAGGGCGTAGACGACCTCGACGGCGCGCACCAGGATGCTGCGGAAGGGGTTGCGGCAGACGACGCCGGCGCGCGGATCGCCCAGTCCGGCGGCGTGCGCGGCCTGGAGGGCGAGGGGGGACAGCAGGCGCCCGCTGATGGCGTACCGGGCCAGGCAGCCGGTCAGGTGCGGACGGCCGTCGAGGGAGGAGTACAGGGCGGTGGAGTGCGGAAGCTGGCGTTCGACGACGTGCTGTTCGAAGTCGTGGAGGGGGAAGGTCCGGGTGGGCAGGGCCTGGGTGCTGTCCGGGGTGAGGCCGGCGGAGGCGGGGGCGGGCATGACCGTCGGTGTGCCGCCCTCGATGGCGTAGCGGCCGGGCTCGGCCAGCGCCAGCAGCTGCGCGTCGCAGCCGGCGTCGGGGAAGTCGAAACCGGCCGACCACTCCACGGTGCGCAGGGCGTCTTCCCGTGCCCGGCGCAGGCGCTCGGCCAGCGGCGCGAGTTCCGCGCGGGTGGGGGTGCGGTGGAAACCGCCGAGCCGGACGTTGATCGGATGGATCGCCCGCCCGCCGAGCAGCTCGACGATGGCGTTGCCCGCCTGTTTGATCCGCAGGCCGCGCTCGACGTCGGCGCGGTGGCGGCGGGCCATGGTGATGGCGTCGGGGTAGCCGAGGAAGTCGGGGGCGTGCAGGAGGTGGATGTGCAGCGTCTGGCTCTCGATCCACTCCCCGCAGTACAGCAGTCGCCGCAGGGCGGCGAGCGGGCCGGTGACCGTCACCCCGCAGGCGTCCTCCACGGCCTTGCACGCGCTCATCTGGTAGGCCACCGGGCAGATGCCGCACACCCGGGAGGTGATGTCCGGCGGTTCGGTGTGGGCCCGCCCGCGCAGGAACGCCTCGAAGAAGCGCGGTGGTTCGTAGATCCGCAGTCGGGCGACGGTGACGCGGCCCTCGTCCACCCGGAGGTGGAGCGCGCCCTCGCCCTCCACGCGGGAGAGCCCGCCGACGTGGACCACCCTGGAGCCCCGGTGCGTCACCGCTCCTCCTCAGGCCGCTCGACGGTGTCCCGGCCGGGGTGCTCCAGCGCGGTGGAGGCTTCGGCGAATTCGGGTGCGGCGGCGTTGAAGGTGCGCAGCACCCGCACCACATCGGTGTCCGTCATGCCGTCCCGGCGCAACAGCGGGACGAAGGCGGGGAGGTTGGTGGAGGCGGAGGGTCCGAAGCAGCCGTAGCAGCCGCGCCCGTAGGACGGGCACAGGGCGCCGCACCCGTCGTGGGTGACCGGCCCCAGGCACGGTACGCCCTTGGCGACGGGCAGGCAGACGGTGCCGCGGCGCTTGCACGGGAAGCACACGGAGTGGTCGGGGATGTCGGGGCGGCGGCCGGTCAGGAAGGCCGTGATGACCTCCAGCAGCTGCCCGCGGTCGATGGGGCAGCCGCGCAGCTCGAAGTCGACCGGCACGTTGAGGGCGATGGCGGTGGACTCGTCGAGGGTGTCGATGTACTCGGGGCTGGCGTAGACGACCGCACGGTACTCGGCGACGTCGGCGAAGTTCCGCAGTGCCTGGATCCCCCCGGCGGTCGCGCACGCGCCGATGGTGACCAGGTGACGGGAGACGGCCCGGATGTGCTGGATGCGCGCGGCGTCCCGCGGGGTCGTGATGGAGCCGTCGACCAGGGAGAGGTCGTACGGTCCCGGTCCGGCGGTGCTGGTGGCTTCCAGGAAGTAGGAGACCTCCAGCTGCCCGGCGAGCGGCAGCAGCTCGTCCTCGCAGTCCAGGAGGGTCAGCTGGCAGCCGTCGCAGGAGGCGAACTTCCATACGGCCAGGGTCGGTCGGCGGCCGGCCGGGAGGCGGGGGTCGCGGTCGTCGGTGGTCACTCACAGCTCCCGGACGGACAGGAGGGGTTCGGCCTGGTCCCAGGTGGTGACGGGACCGTCCCGGCACAGCAGCAGCGGGCCGAGCTGGCACTGGCCGCAGTGCCCGGTGCCGCAGCGCATGGTGCGTTCCAGGGAGAGGAACACGCGCGTGGCGGGAACGCCGCGGTGGGCGAGGTCACGGGCGGTGGCACGCATCATCACCTCGGGGCCGCACAGATAGGCGGTGGTGCGCGGGGGGTGGAAGGGCACCCGGTCCAGCAGCGTGGTGACGACGCCCACCTCGCCGCTCCAGTGTTCGTCGGGGCGGTCCACGGTGACGGCGACCCGGGCCCGCTCGTTCCAAGAGCCGTACTGGTGGCGGTAGAGCAGGTCGGCGGGGGTTCGCGCGCCGATCAGGAGGGTGATGCCGGTGTGGTGGCGGGGCTCGGCGAGTGCCGCCTGGAGCAGTGGGCGCAGCGGTGCCAGTCCGAGGCCGCCCGCGATCAGCAGCAGGTCCCGGCCGTGGGCCGCCGTCAGGTCCCAGGGGGTGCCGTACGGGCCGCGCACCCCCACCTGCTGTCCGGGCCGCAGGTCGTGCAGCGCCCGGCTGACGGGTCCGACGGCACGCACGGTGTGGGTCAGTCCGGCCCCGGAGGAAGGCGCGCCGGCCAGGGAGAGGGGGACCTCGCCGCGGGGGAAGGCGTAGACCATGGCGAACTGGCCGGGGCGGAAGGGGGGCAGTGCCGCCTCGCGAGGTCTCAGGCCGAGGGTCGCGGTGTCCGGTGTCTCCTGATCGCGGCGCACCACCTCGTAGATCCGGGGAAGGCTCACCGCACGCCTCCGTGGGGTGGCCCGTAGAGGTCGAGGAGGCGGATCCGGGTGGCCCGCAGACGCTGGCCCACCACCGCGGCGACCGCGCGCGCCACGGCGTATCCGAAGCCGGTGTCCCGCTCGCAGGCGGCGCGCACGGTGGACGCGTCGAACTCCTCGGCGTCCACGGGGGCGAGGGCGCGGGCGCCCAGGTGCCAGCGGTAGGGTTCGAAGAGCCAGGACCAGCCGAGCAAGTCGCCCTGCCCGAGCGTTTCGATGACGGGCGCGGGACGCCCCGGAACCTGGATGTCGAGGGCCACCGAGCCCCGGGACAGGATCCAGAACCGGTCCGCGATCTGCCCTTCGTCGAAGAGCCGGTGCCCGGGCGGGAAGGACACCGGGCGAGCCAGGGTGTGCAGTGTTTCCCGCTGACTCGGCGTCAGGCCCGCCGCGAAGCCGGCCGTGGCCGTCACGGGTTCCCCCTCCGCTCGGGTGTGTCCGCCTCGTCCTGTGCGCCCGCCGCTCGCTCGGCCTGCAAGGCGTGCGCCTCCTCGGTGATGTCGATGGCGACCGGGCACCACACGATGCACCGGCCGCAGCCCACACAGCCGGACATGCCGAACTGGTCGTGCCAGGTGCCGATCTTGTGGGTGAGCCACTGCCGGTAGCGGCTGCGCCCGGTCTGCCGGACGGATCCGCCGTGCATGTGGGTGAAGTCCAGGTCGTAGCACACGTCCCAGCGCCGCCAGCGCTCGGCGTGGTCGCCGGTGAGGTCGGTGACGTTCTCGGTGGTGGTGCAGTAGCAGGTCGGGCAGACCATGGTGCAGTTTCCGCAGGTCAGGCATCGGGCGGCTACGTCGTTCCAGCGCTCGGCCTCGCGCGAGTCGCGCATCAGGTCCCGCAGGTCCACTTCGGGCATGGTGCGTCCCATGCGCCCGGCGGCCCGGTCGACCGCCTGCCGGGCCGAGTCGGCCGTGGCCGCGTCGGCGGGCAGGCGGGGCAGCTCGGCGAGCACCTCGGCTCCGGCCTCGCTGCCGGCCCGTGCCCAGAAGCGGTGCCCGCGCTCGTCGTCCACCTCCGTCAGCACCAGGTCGTAGGAGCCGTGCGCGGCCGGTCCGGTGCCCATGGAGACGCAGAAACAGGTGGCCCCCGGTTCGACGCACTCGACCACGACCAGGAACGCCCCGGCACGGCGCCCCCGGTAGACGTCGTCGGTGTGCGGACCACCCAGCAGAACCCGGTCCTGGGTGGCGATGGCGGCCAGATCGCAGGGGCGCACGCCCAGGAACGCGTACGACGGCGGCCGGTCGGGCTCCTGCGTCACGGTCACCGTGCCGTCCGGACCGCGGTCGGCGCTCCACTGCCGGACCCGCTGCGGATGCAGGTAGTACTTCCACGACTGCGGGCCGGCGCTGTGGGAGAAGGCCATCCGGTCGGCGCGGCGCCGGAGCCGGTAGGTGCCGGCCTCCAGCTCGACGCCCCACCCGTAGGGCAGCTCGCGGGCGGACGTCAGCTCGGCCAGCACGATGGCGTCGTCGCGCACCGTGGGGCCCACGACGACGCGCCCGCGCCGGATGAGGGCGGACACCAGTGCTTCCAGCCCCGCGGTACCGATGACCGCCGTGTCACCCGTCATGGCAGCGGCTCCCCCAGCTCGTCCTCCACGCCGCCCATCGCCCGCAGCACCGCGAGGGTGCGCTGCGCCTCGGCCTCGTCGACCCGGGTGATGGCGAAGCCGACGTGGACGATCACGTAGTCCCCGATGTCCGCTTCGGGGGTGTACTCCAGGCAGGCGGCCCGGCGCACGCCGCCGAAGTCGACGGTCGCCATCCGCACGCCGGCCTCGTCGCGGGCGTCGATCACGCGTCCTGGGATGCCCAGACACACGGCGTCTCCCCCTTCCTCTCGCGTTCCTCCGCGAGCCGGGCGGCTGCCACCGCCGCCTGGCCGAAGCTGATACCGCCGTCGTTGACGGGCACCGCGCTGCCCACGCGTACCTCCAGTCCCGCTCCGCGCAGCCGCCCGCCGATCCCGCTCAGCAGGCGCAGGTTCTGGAAGCAGCCGCCGGACAAGCACACGACGGGCGGGGCGCCGTCCGCCACGGCGCGTTCCACCAGTGCGGCGGTCGCCGCGGCGACGGCGGAGTGGAATCCCGCGGCCAGGCGCCGGACCGGCTCGCCGTCGGCCCGTCCCCGCAGCAGTGCGGTCAGGGTGGGCAACGGGTCGTACACCCACAGCGCGTCATGGGCGTCCCCGGCGCGGACCAGCCGCCACGGCAGCGGCTCCTCCGCCACGTCACCGGCTGCGGACTCGAGGGCGACGGCTGCCTGGCCCTCGTAGCCGGCGCGGTGGCACAGTCCCAGGATGCTCGCCGCCGCGTCGAACAGCCGCCCGCAGCTGGAGGCGCGGGGACAGTTCACCTCGCGGTCCACCATGGCCCGCAGGGCGCGGACCTCGCCGGCCGGCCGGCCGGCCGTGAACGTGTCCGCCAGTTGCCGGGAGGGCGGCGGGGAGCCCAGGTCCTCCGCGCCGAACAGATAGCCCAGCGCCATGCGGAAGGGCGCGCGCACGGCCGCTTCCCCGCCCGGCAGGGGCGCGGTCCCGAACCGTCCGACGCGGCGGTATCCCGTCAGGTCGGCGACGAGCACCTCACCGCCCCACAGCGTGCCGTCGTCGCCCAGCCCCAGACCGTCGAGGGCGACGCCGGTGAACGGACCGGCCAGCCCGTGCTCGGCCGCGCAGGCCGCCACATGGGCGTGGTGGTGCTGGACGGCGATGCGCCGCTCGGCCGGCCAGCGGGAGACGGCCCACCGGGTGGAGACGTATCCGGGATGCAGATCGTGGGCGACCACCCGCGGATCGATCCCGGCGAGCCGTGACAGGCCGCGGTAGGCCGCCTCGAAGGCGTCCGAAGTTCTCGGGTCCGCCAGGTCTCCGGTGTGCGGACCGATCACCGCGCGGTCGCCGGCCACCAGGGTGAAGGTGTGTTTCAGCTGCGCTCCCACCGCGAGGGCCGGGACCGGGCCGGCCACGGGCAGCCGCATCGGCGTGGGGGCGTAGCCGCGGGCGCGGCGGATGGTGAGGACCTGACGGCCCAGGGTCGTCACCACCGAGTCGTCACAGCGGGCGTGGATGACGCGGTCGTGCGTCAGGAAACCGTCCGCGACACCGGCGAGGCGCGCTCGGGCCTCGGCGTCGTCGACGGCCAGGGGCTCGTCGGCCAGGTTCCCGCTGGTGCACACCACCGGCCGGTCCACGTCGCGCGCCAGCAGATGGTGCAGCGGGCTGGCCGGCAGGAGGAGCCCGACGCGCGGGGTGCCGGGGTGGACTCCCGCCGCGAGGGGTGCGGACGGGCGCGCCGGAAGCAGCACGATGGGGCAGGCGGGCGAGTTCAGCAGCTCGCCTTCGACCGGCCCGAGGTCCGCCAGCCGCCGGGCCGTGTCCAGGTCCGGCACCATCACGGCGAAGGGCTTGTCGGGGCGACGCTTGCGGCGCCGCAGCGCGGTCACGGCGGCCGCGTCGGTGGCGTCGCACACCAGCTGGTAACCGCCCACCCCTTTGACCGCCACCACACCTCCCCCGCGCACCGCGTCCGCGGCGGCGCTCATGGCCGCCTCGCCCCCGCACGCTGCCTCCGGTGTCCACCACGAGGTCCGGGGGCCGCAGCGGGGGCAGGCCAGCGGCTCGGCGTGGAACCGCCGGTCCGCCGGGTCCGCGTACTCCCGCGCGCAGGCCGTGCAGAGGGTGAAGGCCCCCATCGTGGTGCGCGCACGGTCGTACGGGAGGCCGGTGATGACGGTGGCCCGTGGACCGCACGCGGTGCAGTTGACGAAGGGGTAGCGGTAGCGGCGATCGTCCGGGCTGAACAGTTCCCGCAGGCAGTCGGCGCAGGGCGCCGCGTCCGCCGGGACTTGGCGCACCGGCCCGGTGGCCGCCCCCGCCGTGCTCTCGAGTACGACGAAACCCGAGCCGGGGGCGATGCCGTGGTGGTCGCCGGTCTCCAGCCGGCCCACGGTGACGGTGCCGACGACGGCCAGGGGCGGCGCCTCGTCCCGGCAACGGGCCAGGAACCGCTCCAGCACGTCGCGCGGTCCGGCCGCCGCCGCGACCACGTGACCGTCCACGTTGCGTACCCAGCCGTCCAGGCCCAGCGCGTTGGCCGTGCGGTGGACGAACGGCCGGAAGCCCACGCCCTGGACGGTCCCGGAGATCTCGATGCGCCAGGTCTGCCTGACTCCGCTCATGCCGACAGGTCCCTCAGTGCCGCGCGGTGGCGGAGGATCTCTCGCCGTACGCGGTCGGCCACCGACGCGACAGCGTCCCGGACCGGCACGGAGAGACCGCGGCCCACCGAGGCGTCCTCGCCCTCGATCGCGAAGACGACCAGCCGCTCCGGCAGCCATCCGAGCACGCGAGCCAGTTCCACGGCCTCGCCCAGTCCCATGCCGTGCGAACTGGCCGCGGACGACGCAGCCAGTTCACCTCGTGTGACCTCCAGCCGGTGCACCCGGCCGGGGCACCCGGGGTGGGCGTGCGCGGCGTCGACGACGATGCCGAGCGACGCGCCCCGCCAGGTCCCGATCAGCCGCCCGGGGTCACCGTCGGAGAGGGCGAGGTCGACGCCGGTCAGAGCGGGCGCCGGGGGTCCCGGCTCGGCGAGGCGGTTCACCACCGCCCACCCCACCCCGTCGTCACGGCGGAACTCATTGCCCACGCCGATGACCACGATCCGCCCTGCGCCGTCCATGCCGGCCAGTCTCTCCGAGCACGTCGCCCACCGCGGCACCGACGCGCTTCGCTGACACCCGTTCGGACCGGGTGAGGGTGTGCTGCCCGTAACCACCCGGCCCTTCCGGGCTCTGCCGGTGTGCCCGGGAACTACGGCCGGCGTACCAATTGGTCGAGCCTTTCCGGTGTCAGTACGCGGGGCAGCCGGAGTTGCGGCGTCGAGCCGACCGCCAGGGGACGCATCATCTCGACTGCGCCGCCTGTCGAGGCGCCGTCCTCGTGGGAGAGCATGTGGCAGTGCCATACCGTGATCCCGGGAATGGTGTATGTGCCGGCCCAGGCCGTGATGTAGTCCGGAGGAGAGACGAAAGTGTCCTTGGGCCCGGATTCATAAGCCTTCGCGGCCTCGAAGGGACCGACGGTACCGGGGACGGGTCTGCCCTTGGCGTCCCACCGCCCGACGTGCCATCGGCCGACCAGCCTCAGCTCCACGAGGTGTTCGTGGAAGGGGTGCGCGTCCGGGGTGTGGTTGCGCATCGCCCAGACCTCCGTGGAACCGAGTTGCGGTGTCTCGGTGGGCGGGTCGGTGTAGTTGAGCAGCTGTTCCCTGTCCCCGATCTGCGGGACGCCGGGGGTTTGCTCCCCTGCCTGGACCGTGCGGAGCCTCGCCTTGGCCAGTTCCTTCGTCAGCGACTCGTCGTTGTTGGTTTCCCGGATCGTCTCGGGCACCCGTGACCGGTCGGGAGTCGTCGGTTTCCGGTCCACGTCGAACCGCATCAGCTGGGGAATCGGTGGCGCCGTGTTCGGACCCGGGTAAGGGGCGGGAGCGTCGTTGGCCAGCACCCATTTCTGCCCTTTGTGGCCGGTGAAGTCGACGACGACCTCGTAACGTTCTCCGGGCGAGATCAGCAGGTCACCGACCGGGGCCGGATGCCGCAGATATCCCTGGTCGCTGCCCACCACGGTCATGCGCGGTGCGGCTGACCTCGACCCGCCGGTCTGCCGGAGTGTCAAGTGGTAGAAACGGGAGTCCGAGCCGTTCACGAACGTGAGGGTGTACCGTCGCGGCTGCACGGACTGCTTGGGAGCGATGGTCCCGTTGATCACCGGGAGGTCACCGAAGAATTCGGGGGCGGCGTGCGTGTAGCACAGCGAGTGATCGGCGTTGAACGACTTGTCCTGGACCACATAGGCCTTGGCGAAGTCGCCGCGGGGAAGACCGAAAGCCGGCTCCAGTTCGTCCGTGTTGGGAGCCAGCCCCGCCAAGCCCTCGTACACGTGGTACGAGGAGTGGGCGTCGGCGTGGTCGTGGTACCACAAGGGCGCCGCCGCCTGCTTGTTCGGGTAGTACTGCGTCTGCGACCCGCCCGGCGGCACTTCCACACCGTACGGCTCGGGGACACCGTCGTCCTCCACGGCCTGCAGGCCGCCATGCCGGTGCGTGGTGATGGTGTTGTCGTTGTCGGGCTGGTCGAACGGGAAGACGGGTGTGCCCGATGCGGGGAGTTTGTTGACGAACCGCACCTTGATGGGACGGTCCTTGCGGGTGACGATGGTCGGCCCCAGATAGTCGACGGTCACATGGCCGGTGCTGTAGCCCAGTGTCCGGGTCGGCCCCCATCGGCTGCTGAACTTGTGACTGTGATGAACGGCCGCCGTGAGTGTGTAGTGGTCCTTTCCGTCCGGCGCGGCGACTGGAGGCTGCCGCACTTCGTCGATGAAGGGTGTCACCGAGGGCGAGGGACCGCAGGGACCGTTGGCGGCGGCCAGCGCCGACGTCGCGAACGGCCCCGTCGCCAGCACGGGTCCGGCACCGATTACGGCCAAGCCGGTGAGACTCGCCAGCATGCGTCTCGGTACCGGGTGCCTGACATGCCGTCGACGCCGACTCCGGAATGTCGTACTGAGCAAGCGGTCCTCCTGTGGGGATTCTCGAGGCGAATCGACGAGCACGCCCGGCTGTCAGTACGAGTTCATGGTGCAAGCCTGGTGGAACACACTGACGCAAGAAGGCATGACGGGAGAGGTATACCTCGTCACAAGTTGCCCGCCGAGTACATTGCCCATCGGATCACCCGGATGCGGTAATTCATTAATGGAAACGCCGAAGCTCCGAATTGACATGCCGATCAGTCACAGACAGGCCGCACTTTTCGGCGGAACCAACGATCGCAACGCACTCCACATGCCGGGCGACACGGCCCGTGATCGCCGGTTAGCCGAACCGGCTCACCCGGAAACGATTATCCGGCCAACGCCCGATTCGAAGCACAAGCACAAGCACAAGCACAAGCACAAATGATGGCGATCGGCGTCAGCTCCCAATAGCAACAAGCGCGAACACCGAATCCCCTCATAAAAAGAAAACCGCAGCACAACCCGCGCCTCCCCGCCGCCACTCCCCTCTGGGACACCTACGGTCGATCACCAACGATGCCGCCGACCGGACCGTGCGGAACTGGATCGCCGACGAGCACACCCGTTCAACGGTCAAGAACACCGTCACCGGGTCAAGGGAGCACTGGTCCCCAACCGGTCCCCAAGAACCCGTTGCGAACGCACCCGGCACCGGCCGCGCCGAGGACGGCAACTGCTTCTCTGCCGAGAAGCCGTCTCAGTACCTGACCGGCATCACCCGCGCCGGGGTGCGCGAACGCGCCGGGCTCCGACTCTCACCGCCGACATCGAGTTCGATCGGGCACCCAACGAGGTGATCGAGAGCGTCATGGACGAGATCCGGCAAGGGAGCACTGGTCCCCAAGAACGGCCGAGGGCCGGTTTCGGATGTCTCCGAAACCGGCCCTCACCTGCGACTGTCTCCAGTCGGGACGACAGGATTTGAACCTGCGACCCCTTGACCCCCAGTCAAGTGCGCTACCAAGCTGCGCCACGTCCCGCCGCGGTCCCACGCGGGGTGTCCCGCGTGATCACGCAGGTCAACACTACCGCACTTGGGCGGGTGCCCGTGTCACCCCCGGGGCGGTGGGCACCTCGGCCGGGGGGCCTTGGCGGCGGGCCGGGACCAGGAGGGCGGCGGCGGCCGCGGCCAGGCAGAGCAGGGCGAGCAGGGCCCAGCCGTGGGTGTAGCCGGAGGCGTACGGCAGGCCCGAGGGCTGGAGCCGGCCGGTGACCAGGACGCTGGTGAGCGCGGCGCCGATGGAGCCGCCGATGGTGCGTATGTTGGCGTTCATCCCGGTCGCGGCGCCGGTCTGGGCCGTCGGCACGCTGCCCACGATGAGGTTGGCCATCGAGGCGAAGGCCAGTCCGATGCCGAGGCCGAACAGGGCCGCGACGACGCCGATCTGCCACCGGGCGTCATGCCAGAGGGTGAGGAAGCCGCAGGCCAGCGCGCCGAGCGCGGCGCCCGTGGTGAGCAGCGCCTTCGCGCCGACGCGCGGTTCCAGCCGGCCCGACAGCACGCCGGAGAGGAACATCGCGACCAGCATCGGCAGCATGAGCAGCCCGGACTCGGTGACGCTGGCGCCGAAGCCGTAGCCGGCCGCGGACGGGGTCTGGACGAAGCCCGGCAGGAAGGACCAGATGGAGTACATGCCGGCGCCGAACAGCAGGGCGGCGGTGTTGGTCGTCCACACCGCGGGCAAGCGCAGCACCCGCAGGTCGATCAGCGGGGTGCGCGAGCGGGCCTCGGTCACCAGCCATACCGCGAACAGCGCGACGGCGGCGGTGAACAGGCCGAGCACCCTCGCCGAGCCCCAGCCCCACTGCCCGGCCTGGCTCAGCGGCAGCAGCAGCGCCACCAGCCAGCCGGAGAGCAGCACGGCACCGGTCCAGCCGACCTTGCCCGCGGTCCGTTCGGGTGACTCGGGGATGTAGCGCAGGGCGATCAGGACGGTCGCGGCGACGATCGCCACCGGGATCCAGAACAGCCAGCGGTAGTCGAGCGCGGACACGATCGGTCCGGCGGCCACCATGCCGACGCCGCCGCCGGCCGCGATCACGGCGGAGAGGTTGCTGATGCTGCCGCCGACCTCGGCCGGGGCGAACTCCTCCCGGATGATGCCGAAGGAGAGCGGGAACAGGGCGCCGCCGACGCCCTGGACGACCCGGGCGACGATCAGCACGCCGATGTTCGGGGCCAGCGCGGCGACCAGGCAGCCCGCGAGGACGGCCAGCAGGACGGCGACGAGGGTCCGTTTGCGGCCGGCGAGGTCGCCGACCCGGCCGAGGATCGGGGTGAAGACCGAGGCGGACAGCAGATAGGCCGTCATCACCCAGGTCGCGGTGGACGGGGAGGCGTGCAGGGCGTGCTGGACGGTCGGCAGGGCCGGTGCGATCAGCGACTGGAGCATGGCGAAGACGCCGGCTCCGGCCGCGAGGACCGCGAAGGTGACACGGGTGGAGGCGCGGGGCATGGAGAAGCCTCTCCGGAATCAGGGATACGGATCGGGGAGATGGGTCGGGGAGATGGGTCGGGGAGATGGGTCGGGGGGATGGATCAGGGAAATGGGGCAGGGAGACGGGTCGGGGAGAAACGGGTCGGAGACGCGGATCCGGCAGGCGGAGGGTCGGGTACCTGGGGCGCGTGGTGCGGGGGGCACGGTCGTACGTACCGGCCGCCCCCGGTCGCGGGGGCGGCGGCGCGGGCCGCGTCCGGCCACGGCGGAGCCACCCCGCACTGGTAAAGTGGAGGTACCCCTCCACTCTAGCGGAGGCCAACCTCCGCTTCAATTCCGTTTCCTCCCGGGAGGCAGCAGTGACGGCCACGCCGTTCCCCGTCAGCGAGATCGTCGCGGCCCGCCGGCCGCACCGTAAGGACGCTGCCCGCAATTACGACGCCCTGCTCGACGCCGCCCGCGAGGCGTTCGCCGAGCACGGGGCCGACGCCTCCCTGGAGGACATCGCCCGCCGCGCCGGTGTCGGCATCGGCACCCTGTACCGGAACTTCCCCACCCGCCGCGACCTGTTCGAGACGGTCTACGCCGACGAGGTCTCCGCCCTGTGCGGGGCCGCCGTGGAGCTGGCGGACCGGGAACCGTGGGAGGCGCTGACGGGGTGGCTGGACCGGTTCGCCGGATACATGGTCACCAAGCGGGCGGTGCGCGAGGCACTGAACGGCGAGTCGGACATCTTCCAGACCTGCCGCGAGTCCATGTACGCGGCCGGCGGCCCGCTGCTGGAGCGCGCGCAGCGCGCCGGCGCCGCCAGGACGGACATGGACTTCGGGGACCTGCTGCGGCTGGTCGCCGGGATCACGGCGACGAGCTTCGAGGACGACGCGCAGCGCGACCGGGTGCTGGCCATCGCGCTGGACGGAGTGCGCACCGGCCGCTGAGCGGGGGGCGACGAAGTGTCCCGTGGCCGGGCCCGATGCCCCACATCCTGTCCACGGCACCGCGGCGCGCCCGCCGACTAGGGTCGCCCGCATGACGCACAGCTTCGCGCTCCGCATCCCCGACGCCGACCTCGAACCCGAGCCCCTGGACCCGGGGCAGATCGTCTCCGGGCACCCGGAGGTGACCGGGAAGGTGGTCTGGGAGTCGCCGGACGGACGGCAGGTCCGGGGGATCTGGCAGATCACCCCGGGCGTGGTCACGGACACGGAGGCCGACGAGCTGTTCGTGGTGATCAGCGGCTCGGCCACGATCGAGGTCGAGGACGGTCCGACCTTGCGGGTGGGGCCCGGCGACATGGCGGTGCTGCGGGCGGGCGACCGTACGCGGTGGACGGTGCACGAGACGCTGCGCAAGGCGTACGCCATCAACCTGTGAGGCCTCCCCGCGAGGGTTGACACGCCTCCATGTCCGGACAAAGGTGGCCGGGAGCCGGGACGGACCGGTCCGGGCGCCGGTCCCACGCTTCTGGGAGAGGCTGTCATGGTGGATGCGCTGGGTGTCGCCGTCATCGGATTCGGCTGGATGGGCCGGGTGCACACCCGGGCGTACGCGCGGCTCCCGCACCACTATCCGGATCTCCCGCTGCGGCCCCGGCTGGTCACGGTCGCCGAGGAGGTGCCGGGGCGGGCCGAGGAGGCCGCCGAGCGGTTCGGGTTCGCCTCCGCGACCCGCGACTGGCGCGAGGTGGCCGCCGACCCGCGCGTCCAGGCCGTCAGCGTCACCGCGCCGAACTTCCTGCACCGGGAGATCGGCGTGACGCTGGCCGAGGCCGGCAAGCACCTGTGGATCGAGAAGCCGGTGGGCCTGACCGCCGACGACGCCCGCGCGGTCGCCGACGCGGTCGCGCGGGCCGGTGTACAGGGCACGGTCGGCTTCAACTACCGCAACGCGCCCGCCGTGGAGGCCGCCCGCGAGCTGATCGCCTCCGGTGGGATCGGCACGGTCACGCATGTGCGCGTCCGCCTGTTCAGCGACTACGCGGCGGACCCGGACACCGCTTTGACCTGGCGCTACGAGCGGCGGCGCGGGGGCAGCGGGGTGCTCGGCGACCTGGCCTCGCACGGCGTGGACCTGGCCCGCTTCCTGTGCGGAGAGATCGCCTCCCTCGTCGCGGA
>NZ_JACBWZ010000340.1 GCF_013870595.1 Streptomyces sp. WELS2
GGAAGGCGACCGGCCAGGAGCCGTCCGCGTGCCCGAGCGGGGTCCCGTCCGGCACCAGCCCGGCACCGGCGATCCACGCGCGCAACGCGCCCACGTCGTCCAGGCGTTCGCCGGGATGCCGGGTGGCGAGCAGGTCCAGGCACACCCGTCCGGCATCGAACCGCAGCGGGTACGCGGGCGTGCCTCCACCGAGTGCCATGTGCCAGTCACCGCCTAGGCAGAAACCGCGCACAGGCGTACGCCCCCGCGCGCGGACGGCATGCGGGACCACCGCGTCCCGCCTCCTCCACAGTGCCCGGCGGGGGGTGGGGCCGGAAGCCCTCGTGCGGGGAACGGGGCGCCCGCCACGGTCCGGGGCTCCGCGCGCCATGACGGAACTCCGCGCCGGGCCGCCAAGACGGCGTTGTCCGGCCGGTCGCCCTACGCGTCCGCGTACTTGGTGTCCGCCGCCGGGTCGAGGGCCAGGCGGTAGCCGCGCTTCACCACCGTCTGGATCAGCTTCGGCGCGCCGAGGGCCGTGCGCAGGCGGGCCATCGCCGTCTCCACGGCGTGTTCGTCGCGGCCCGCGCCGGGCAGGGCCTTGAGCAGGTCCGCGCGCGGGACCACCCAGCCGGGGCGGCGGGACAGGGCGCGCATCAGGGACATGCCGGCCGGCGGGACCGGCTTGAGTTCGCCGTCGACCAGGACCGCGTGGCCGCGGATCTCCACCCGGTGCCCGGCGAGGGGCAGCACACGGGCGCGGGCCGGGAGTTCCTGGCACAGCAGCTGCACCAGGGGGCCGAGGCGGAAGCGTTCCGGCTGGACCGTGTCCACCCCGTGGGCCTGGAGGGGCAGCGCGGTGACCGGGCCGACGCAGGCGGGCAGCACGTCGTGGGCCAGCGCGGACAGCAGCTCGCCCAGCAGGCCGCGCTCCTGCGCGCGCGAGAGGAGGGAGGCGGCGGCGGGGGCGCTGGTGAAGGTGAGGGCGTCCAGGCCGCGGCCGACGGCCGTGTCCAGCAGGCGGTCCAGCGGGCCGGTGTCCTCCGGGGGCATCCAGCGGTAGACCGGCACCGGGAGCACCTCCGCCCCGGCGGCCCGCAGCGACTCCACGAAGCCGGGAAGGGGCTCGCCGTGCAGCTGTACGGCGACGCGGCTGCCGTCGACGCCCTCCTCCAGGAGCCGGTCGAGCACCTCGGCCAGGGACTCCGAGGAGGGCGACCACTCCTCGGTGAGGCCCGCCGCCCGGATCGCGCCCTTGACCTTCGGGCCGCGGGCCAGCAGCCGTACCCCGCGCAGCCGGCCCACCAGCTGTTCGCCGAGGCCCCAGCCGTCGGCGGCCTCGACCCAGCCCCGGAAGCCGATGGCGGTCGTGGCCACCACGACGTCCGGCACCCGGTCGATGATCTCCTTCGTGGCGGCGAGCAGTTCGCTGTCGTCGGCGAGTGGCACGATCCGCAGCGCGGGAGCGTGCAGGACGGTGGCGCCGCGCCGCTGGAGCAGGGCGCCCAGCTCCTCGGCCCGGCGCGCGGCGGTGACGCCGACGGTGAACCCGGCGAGGGGTCCGTGCTCGGGTTGCTGCTCTTCCTCGTACATGGGGGCTCTCCTATGTGACCGGCGCGCCGGACGAGCCTGTCAACTGTGCGTGACAGGCTCGGTTCGGCTTCATGTCACCGGTGTTACGTCACACCTCGGCATAGCTGAGCTGGGACTTCTCCTCGGATGCGGACGCCGTGGCCGCAACCCGCCCGATCGGGCGGCGAAGGTATACGGCCCAGGTGACCACGAAGCAGACAGCGTAGAAGCCGAGGAACGCGACGAAGGCACCGGTACCGGAGCCGTAGGAGAGGAAGGACTGGCGGAAGGCCAGGTTGATGCCCACCCCGCCGAGCGCGCCGGTGGCGCCGATCAGTCCCATGGCCGCGCCGGACAGCCGGCGGCCGTGGGCGACGGCCGCCTCGCCCTCGAGTCCCCGGGCCAGGGCCTTGGCCTGGAAGATGCCGGGGATCATCTTGTACGTCGATCCGTTGCCGAGGCCGCTGAGCACGAACAGCACGACGAAGACGGACACGAACAGCGGCAGCGACTTGCGCATCCCGGCCCCGATCAGCACGGCGGTGGCGGCGGCCATGCCGACGTAGTTCCACAGGGTGATGCGGGCGCCGCCGTAGCGGTCGGCGAGCCAGCCGCCGACGGGACGGATCAGGGAGCCGAGCAGCGGGCCGATGAAGGTGAGGTAGGCCGCCTGGAGCGGGGTCCGGCCGAACTGGTTCGTCAGCACCTGGCCGAAGGCGAAGCTGTAGCCGATGAAGGAGCCGAAGGTGCCGACGTAGAGGAAGGCCATGATCCAGGTGTGGCGGTCCCGGGCGGCGTCCTTGGCCGCGCCGGTGTCGTTCCTCACCGCGGCCAGGTTGTCCATGAACAGCGCGGCGAGCACGGCGGCCACCACGATCAGCGGGATGTAGACGCCGAGCAGCACGCGCGGGCCGCCGCCCGCGCCGATGATGGCGAGCGCGACGAGCTGGATGACGGGGACGCCGATGTTGCCGCCGCCCGCGTTGAGCCCGAGCGCCCACCCCTTCTTCCGCAGGGGGAAGAAGGCGTTGATGTTGGTCATGGAGGAGGCGAAGTTGCCGCCGCCGATCCCGGCCAGCAGGCCCACCAGCAGGAACGTGGAGAAGGACGTGCCCGGCTTCATCACCGTGAACGCGGCGATGGTCGGGACGAGCAGCAGGCTCGCCGAGATCACCGTCCAGTTCCGGCCGCCGAAGACGGCCACGGCGAAGGTGTACGGCACCCGGACGACCGCGCCGACCAGGGTCACCACCGAGGTCAGCAGGAACTTGTCGGCGGGGGTCAGCCCGTACTCGGGGCCCATGAACAGCACCAGCACGGACCACAGGGTCCACACCGAGAACCCGATGTGCTCCGACAGCACGGAGAACCACAGGTTCCGGCGGGCGATCCGCTCCCCGCCCGCTTTCCAGAACGCCTCGTCCTCCGGATCCCAGCGCTCGATCCAGCGGCCACGACGGGTTGGGGCTGGGGCTGTCATCACGCCTCCACGATGCTCCGGCTGCTCGGTCTGCCGACCACTGACTCGGTTGACTCGGTCCGAAGGTAGGAAGGGCGCGTTTCCGCACTGTGGCAGCGGGTGACCGGAAGGGAACGTTGCTCTCACTCGGGCGGGGGGTGGCCGGTGAGGGGGCCCGACCTGTCCGTGCGGGTCCCACCCACCTCGAACCACAGCAGCTTCCCCGCGCCCCGCTCCGGCGGGCCGTCCCCGAGCGGCCACCCTCCCCACGCGTCCGCGTAGTGCGGTACGAGCCCCAGCCCGCGCCCGCGCTCGGCGTCCGCCGGGGGCGATGACACCCGGTCCCGGGGCGGCTCCCCGAAGGGCGCGGGGATACTGGGGTGACTGTCCCAGACCCCGACCCGGAGCCGGCCGTCCGCGAGGGCGGTGATCCGCAGGGAGGCGGATCCGCGGGTGTGCCGATAGGCATTGGTGACGAGTTCCGACGTCAACAGCTCGACCGGTTCCAGGACTTCACCTCGGCCATGCCCGCTGAGCACGGCCCGTACGGTCATACGTGCGACGCGTGCCGCGCGGGGATCATGCGGCAGCCGAAGTGCGTACACCCAGGTGTCGGACAGGGATACGGTGCCCATGAAAACCTCCGGGGAGAGAGGGGGATCGGGCTCGCTCAACCGGCTTCGCCGTTCGGTGGCTTCGCCTGGGGAGGTGCGCTTCCGGGGCGGGTTGAGCGGTGTGGGCACTACAGTAGGGCTGAGCGGGAGATGAATCTCCCATTATCGGGAGATGCACCCCTATTTACCTCGTGTGGGTTACGAGTGCGCCGCTTCGCAGCCCGAAAGGACGTGCCTTGCCGCCCATCAACAACCCCACCCTGCGTCAACGGCGCCTCGGTGCCGAGCTGCGCAAACTGCGTGAACGAGCCGGGCTGACGACCACCCAGGCCGCGGCTCAACTGGGCGTCAACCAGGGGAGGGTCAGCATGATCGAGACAGGCCGGAGCGCTCTCAGCGCCGATCGTGTCCGTGCGCTGGCATCCTCTTACGACTGCTCGGACGCGGCCCTGGTCGACGCCCTGGCCGCGATGACCGGCCGCCGGGCGCGGGGCTGGTGGGAGGAGTACCGGGAACATCTCCCGGCCGCGCTGGTGGACCTGGCGGAACTGGAGCACTACGCGACCGGCCTGCGCGTGGCCCTGGCCATGCACATTCCCGCGCTGCTACAGACCACGGACCACGCCCGTGCCCTGTTCCGGGCCGTGGTGCCGGCCATGCGGCAGTACGAGATCGAGCACCGCCTCACGCACCGCATCAAACGGCAGGGCATCCTGCACCGGCACGAGCCGCCCCCGTATGCGGCGATCATCCACGAGTCGGCTCTGCGGATGTGTTTCGGCGGCGCCGACGTCAGGCGCGGTCAGCTCCAGCACCTGCTCGACATGAGCGAACTACCGCATGTCACCGTACGGGTGATCCCCTTCGACACCGAGAACTACCCGAGCACGGGACAGTCCTTCGACTACGTCGAGGGGCAGGTCCCGCAGCTCGACACCGTCCAGTTGGACACCCATCACGGCGGCTGCGGATTCCTCGACTCCGAGGCACAGTTGTGCAAGTACCGTGCCGTGCTGGACCACATGGAGTCCTGCGCACTCGGTGTCGTCGAGTCACGCGACTTCATCCAGAACCTCATCCGGAACATCTGAGAGAGCGACCGTGCACACACTCCACTGGCGGAAGTCCACGTACAGCGGCGACAGCTCGAACTGCGTGGAGACAGCCACCACCCCCACCGCCATCCACATCCGCGACTCCAAGGCCCCCCTGCGCCCGCACCTCACGGTCGCCCCCTCCGCCTGGGCGGCATTCCTCGCGCTCGCGGCGCACGCCGGGTCCCCGGTCGCACCCCGTTGACGATTTCCGGAAGCGGAAACCGGAGCCCCTTGCCGGACGCCCGGCACGGAGAAGTCCGCGCGGGCGCCGGTCCAGGGCGTCTGTGCCGGGGCGTCAGCCCTTGAGCTGGTTCGCGTCGATGACCTGGTCGGCCGGCGGGGCCTTGACGGTCACGGGCTTGTTGAACTCCGAGTACTGGAGGGAGCCGGGCTCCTTGCCGCCCTCGGTCGTCATCTTCAGCGCGTAGGGCTCTCCCTCGGCGGCCACGAGCAGCGTCTGCTTCTCGGCACCGTCCTTGCCCGTGAGCGTCACGGCGCGCGTGCCGTCGACCTCGGTCTCCGGGCCCCGGGTGAGACGGGCGTCGTCCTTGTCCTTCTCGAACATCACACCGGCGTCGCAGAAGGGGAACTCCTCCTCCGCCTCCGCGCCCGAGCCCAGCTTGAACCAGCGTCCCTTGACGAGCTGGGTGAAGGCCTTCGCCTCGTCGGGCGACGAGCCGTCCTCCTTGCCCGTCTGCTGCCAGAACTTCTCGTCGCCCTTCATGTACATCACGCCGCCGGACTTCAGGATCTGGGCGGACCCGCCGTCGCGGACGAGGGTTCCCTGGCAGTCACCCTTGACGGCGACCGCGAAGTCGATGCTCATGTCCGCGCCGTCGACGGTCATGTCGCCCTTGATCTTGAACGTCTTCAGCTTGGTCATGGCCACGCGGGCCTTCTCGGAGATCTGGTCCCCGGTCAGCCCCTCGAACGGCTTGGTGGTGGCGGACGCGGAGGCGGAGGTGCCCTTCTCCTTGCCGTCGGCCTTCTCGTCGTCACCCCCGCACGCGGTGAGCGTCATGGCCGCCGTCGCGCACAGAGCCGCCACGGCCAGAAGATTCCTTTTGGTCACCTCTGCATCTCCTTTGAATTCCCGGTCCGCTGAAGTGACTCGGCGACCGCGCGAAGAGATGCGTCGACCGGTGGGTGATCCGGGTCACGCGGCAGCGAGGAGGCCCGGACAACCCTCTGGAAGTGCTCAAGTGGTTTGGAGGGGGCGCCCCGGCCGCTTCACCATGAGTCGTATGAAGGGTTTCGCGGGATTCGGCAAGAAACAGGACTGTGTGCTCGTCATCCGGGACTCGGCTGTCGTCGTGGAGGCGTTGCGGGAGGCCCTGGACGCGGCGCCGGAGGAGGAGCGGGCCGGGCTGGAGCGGGCCCTCGCCGTGGTCGGGGGTGTCGCCGGGGCGGACGAGGGGGCGCTGCGGGCCGCGTGGGTGCGGGAGCGGCTCGCCGGGGTCGGGTTCGCCGGGGACATCGACTCCGTCGCCGCGATCAAGGCGCTGCGCCAGGCCGAGCCGGACCTGAGTCTGCTCGCGGCCGTCCAGTTGCAGCGGGACGCGG
>NZ_JACBWZ010000341.1 GCF_013870595.1 Streptomyces sp. WELS2
GACCCGCCGCTCGGCGATGCCGGTACGGGTGCGGATCCATTCGTCGGAGGTGTCCATCCGGCCGGCCAGCTCGTCGTTGGTGACCACGCGGGGCGGCAGGGCGGAGCCGAGGCCCGCCAGGACGGCGGCTCGCCGGGTCATCGCACGATCACCGAGGCCCGGTCGGACTCGGTGCGCATGTCCAGGGCCTGGTACTCGGCCTCGGCGCGCGCGATCGCCTCGTGCGGCGGCATCAGCACCGGCAGGTCGAGGAGCCCGGCGATGCGCACCAGCCGCTCGGCGACGGTGCCGCCCACCACATGGGCGGGGATGCCGAGTTCGGCGGCGACCTCGAGGAGGCGCTCGTCGGCCATCGAGCGGAAGCGCTCGTTGACCGGGCGGTGCCCGTCGGCGGCCAGCGCCAGTTCGTTCGGCAGGTGCACGAACACGTCGTACGTCTGCTTGACGTGCTGCTTGAAGGCGATTCCCAGCTGCTCCATGACCTCCTCGAACACGCGTATCTCGGGGGTGCGCTCGACGCTCTCGAACGCGCCCAGGTGGACGGACTCGTTGGGGTTGATGCCGACGATCACGCGGACGGAGCCGTAGATCCACTCCTGGAGCGAGGAACCGTCGGAGATGAACGGGCCGTCGAACCGGCTCTCGTGCACGGCCCGGTCCACATGGCGGCGCACGATCAGCTGCACGAGTTCGGCCGCGGTGCACTGCTCCAGGGTCTTTCCGGGCACGGCTTCCGGCAGCAGCTCACGCATGGTACGGGCCCGGGTGCGGGGAATTCCCACGTAGTGCGCGAGGGCGTACGACGTGAGTGTCTTTCCCGATGAATAGGTGCCGGATATGGCGATGCGCATGGCAGGCTCCAGTTTCCGGGCGGCGCGGGCCGCCCCTTTTCCTTTCCCGGAGTCCCGGTGGACTCCGGGAATTCTCGGTTTGCCGACGGGAGGGGAATTCAGCCGGGCAGCCGGTGCGCCACGCTGCAGCGCACGGTGTTACCGGCGAGGCTGCCGACGATGTCGGCGGCGCGCCACGTCTCGTCGTCCCGCCGCAGCAGCGCGCTGTTCTCCAGCCTTACGCTGAGCGGGGTCTCGTAGCGGATGGGATCGGGTTCGACGCCCGCGGTGAGGACGGTGGTGCGCATCCACAGCGTGTTGCTGGCGCCCCGGGAGATCCCGTCGGTCTCGTACAGCAGGATCTGGCCCAGTTGCAGACTGGTCACAAAGGTGTCGACCAGGCCGACGAAGGGCTGGTAGAGGCCCTCGGTGCCCTCGGTCGCGAGGACGCTGCCGGGCTCCTGGGCCACGTCCACCACGGCGTCCGCGCGGGCCTCGGCCACGCGCGCCACGACCTTGCGGACGCACTGGGTGCGGGCCGCGAAGCCGGTGCCGTAGTACTGCCGGCCGGCGGGGCCGAGCAGCTCCTGCGGCGAGGTGTAGGTGGCCTCGGCCGGGGCGTCCGCGGCCGGGGTGGCGGCCCCCGGGTGGCGCAGCGCGGTGCGTATCCGCATCACGCCGACCAGGGTCTCCAGCCGGGACACGACCGCGTCGCCGTCGTCGTCGGTGGCCGGTGTGCTGCCCAGCAGGGTGCTGCGCACGGGCAGCCCCGTCAACTCCTCGTCGGGCACGGTGCCGGCCTTGATCCGCACGTGCAGGACCCGGCCGGCGCGGCGGCGTTCGGCGGTCAGGCGCAGGGCGTGGGTGAGGGTGGCCTCGCTCAGGTGCACGGCGGTGATCAACCCGTCGACCGTGCTCAGGTGCGGGCGCAGGTCGCCGTGCCGGGCCTTGGTCGACCAGTCCGGCGGATAGCCGACGTCGAGGCGGCCGGACAGTTCGGTACGGCCCTCCTCGCCGCGGCTCACCTCCAGTTTGTCGTGGCGGTAGGTGACGCGTCGGAAACCGGAGCCGAAGAACCGCTTCTCGGCCGGGCCGAGATAGTCGTCGACCGAGTCGAGCAGCAATTCCTTGGCAGAACCCTTCTCAGGCAATGCGCACTCCCTCGTGGCGAGGCCCAACGGGCGCTTCTCGGTCTGCTCGACGCTAACCGAATCCGGCCGTCGCAAGGAGAGTCGGTTCATGCGGTTACTGCCGACACCACCCTGGACACCACCAGCTGACGGTCTTTCGGCCGGCTCCGGGAATTGACTAACGTCGGCGGTGTTCGCGGACAACGGATTCCAGTTCCGCAACGGGGGAGGTTCGCCATGTCCGACGTCAGTATCGGCCCATGGGCCGTCACAGCCGAGTTCAGCCACGAGCAGCTGGTCTCCAAGATGGGGATCGAGCTGGTCCGGTGCGAACCGGGCCTGGTCATCGGCACCATGCCGGTGGACGGCAACCGGCAGCCCGTCGGCATCATGCACGGCGGCGCCAACGCCGTGCTGGCGGAGACCCTGGGGTCCCTCGCCGCGTTCCTGTACGCCGGTCCCGGTGGCCGGGCGGCCGGCCTGGACCTGTCCTGCACACACCACCGCTGGGTGGCCAGCGGCCGGGTGACGGGGGTGTGCCGGCCCCTGCACGAGGGGCGGACCACCGCCACGTACGAGATCGTGATCAGCGACGGCTCCGGTCGGCGCTCCTGCACCGCCCGGCTGACCTGCGCCGTCAGCCTCCCCCCGGCCGCCCGGGCCCGCGGCGCCGTGCGCACGGCCTGAGCCGGGCCCGGTCCCCCGCACCAGCCATCGACCGGTTCCCCCGCGTCCCAACGAAGAAAGGCCAAACACCCCATGTGCCACAGCACCGACAGCAGGCCCCCCGCCGTCGCCGACCCCGGCAGTGTGGCCGAGGAGGGGCTGATCGAGCTGACCTCCGAGGACGGTACGGCGTTCACGGCCTTCCACGCCCAGCCGGGTGAGCCCAACGGCCGCGGTGTCGTGATCCTGCCGGACATCCGCGGCGTCCACGCCTACTACCAGGAGCTGGCCCGCCGGTTCGCCGAGGCCGGGTTCTCGGCGGTCGTGCTTGACTACTACGGCCGCACGGCCGGGCTCGGGCCCCGGGACGACACGTTCGAGTGGGAGCCGCACTTCAAGCAGCTCGTGCCGGACCGGGTGGCCGAGGACGCCCGTGCCGCCGTCGCCTTCCTGACCGGGAAGAACCCCGGTGTCACCGTGTTCTCCGTCGGCTTCTGCCTCGGCGGCGGACACTCCTGGCGGCTCGCGGGCGCGGGTTTGGGCCTGGCCGGCTCCATCGGCTTCTACGGCCTCCCGGGCCTGGCGGAGGACCGTCTGCGGGACATCTCCGCGCCGCTGCTCCTGCTGCTCGCCGGCAACGACGTCGCCACCAGCCAGGAGGACTTCGCCGCCTTCCGCGGCAAGCTGGACGACGCCGGCAAGACGTACGAGTACAAGGTCTACGAGGGCGCGCCGCACTCCTTCTTCGACGGCGGCTCAGCGGAGTGGAAGGACATCAGCGCCGACGCCTGGCGGCGGGTGCTGGACTTCACCGCCCGCCACGCGGAGAGCGTCGCATGACCCGTGACATCCGTGACGAGCAGCGGGACAACCCACGCTTCGTCACCGGGCAGGCGAGGCTGGAAGGGCTCGGCGACAAGGGCGACGCGATCTTCACGGCGCTCGCCGACGTGGCCCCCGACATGGGCCGGTATGTGGCCGAGTTCGTCTTCGGTGACCTGTACGGGCGGCCCGGACTGGACGACCGGCAGCGGCAGTTGGTCACGCTGGCCATGCTCGCCGCGCTCGGTGACACCGACCGGCAGTTCGCCTTCCACCTGGGCCTGGGGCTCAACGCCGGACTCATCCCCGAGGAGGTCGTGGGCGCCCTGGTGCACGGTCTGGCGTTCATCGGCTTCCCCCGTACCTTCAACGCCCTGTCCACGGCCAAGCGCGTCTTCGCCGAGCGCGGGCTGCTGCCGGTGGACGGGGCGCCCGGGGCCCGCTGACCGGATTCCCGCCCCGTTCCCGGCCGGGGCACGGGGCGGGGATCCCCGTCACACCCGCGTCCGTCCCCGGCCATCTCGTGCGGAAGGAGCATCCGTGCGCCGAGCAGCGGCCTTCTTCGACGTCGACGGTACCGTCACCAACGTCACCTGCATGTTCCGCTTCCTGGAGTACCGCCTGGCCGCCGAGGGGCACCCGGCCTCGGTGTACCGGCACGAACGCCGGCGGCTGAAGGCCATGACGGCCGCCGGGGTGCCGCGCGCGGAGACCAACCGCGCCTCTTTCGCCTCCTACGCCGGTGCCGACGTCCGTGCGATCGCCCGCCTGGCCGAGGACTGGTTCCGGGCCGAGCTGCGCTCCGGGCCCTTCTTCAACGAGCACGTGGTGGACGCGCTGCGCCGGCACCAGCGGGAGGGTGACCTGGTGGTCCTGGTGTCGGGCTCGTTCCGCGCCTGCCTCGCCCCCGTCGCCCGCCACCTCGGCGCCGACGTCGTGGTGTGCTCGGAGCCCGAGACGGCGGACGGCAGGTACACCGGGCGGGTGGCCGTCCCGATGATCGGTGCGGCCAAGGCCGAGGCGGTCCGCGCCCTCGCCGCCCGCGGCGGCCTCGATCTGGCCGCCTCCACGGCCTACGGCGACCACGTCTCCGATCTGCCGCTGCTGCGCCTGACCGGACGGGCGGTCGTCGTGGGCGACGACCCGGTGATGCGGGAACTGGCCCGGCTGAACGGCTGGCCACGGTGGCCCCGCACGCCGGCGGCGGACCCCGGCGTGCTCACAGCAGTTCCGCCGCCTGGGTCAGGAGTTTCTCGTAGATCTCCGGGCGGTCCTCGTCGATGACCGGATAGCCGACGCCGAATCCGCCGTTGACCCAGTGGGCCGTGATGCCCGGGTTGGCGCTGTCCGTGCCGTCGTGGAGGAACAGGTGCGGGCTGCAGACGACCCGGCCGTCGCGGGCCGACTCGTACTGGGCCATGATCGCCGGCCGGGCGGTGCCGCTGTCGAAGGCCTCGGCCAGCGCCGCCACGTCCACCGCGCCGGTCTCCGCGGCGACGTCGAGGATGACGTGGCGCTGGGAGACGCACCGGTTCTCGGCCCAGAAGGCGCGGCGCAGGGCGCGGTCCAGCTGCTCGCTGGCGTGCCAGCCCTGCGCCTTGGCCGCGTGCACCGCCTCCAGCGCCGGCAGTGTGGTCACCGGGTAGGCCCAGTCCGGTCCCTGCCACAGCCGCCAGCCGGCCTCGGGTTCCAGCGCGCCGAGCACGGAGATCTCCGAGTCCACTCCGGGGCGGGCGTTGACCTCCCGGTTGAACAGCTCCAGCGGGAAGGCCCGCAGATCGAACCAGAGCCGTCCCTCCAGGCCGAGGCGGCGCCGGGTCTCGTGCAGCCGGTGCACGGCGACGTGGGCGAAGGAGCAGTTGAGGTCGGTGTAGACGGCGATGGTGTCGGGTGCGGCGGGCAGCCGGGGATCGGACTGCCCGTCGGTACCGGGGGTCGTACGGGTCATGGAGTCTCCTCGATGCGGATCAGTCCCCACCAGCCCTCGCTCAGGCCCCAGTGGAGATTGCCGGTGCGGTAGACGTGATCTCCCGGGTGCTGGGCACGGAAACGCACCGTCCGGGTGCTGCCGGAGGCCAGTGCGCCGATCGTGGACACATACCAGCCGAGGCCGGTCTCGGAAGCGTCCCACACCTGCCCGTGCACGGTGAAGCACTGGTTGCGCATCCGGTGGGAGGCGATGGCCAGGTGGACGGCCACCTGGTCGCCGGGCCGGCAGGTGAGCAGCGGGGTCGGCGGGTGGGGGTCGGCGAGCACCGGGTCCAGCGGGTGCAGCGCCGCGGTGCGGTAGTTGTACGCCTTCTGGCCGGCGTCGTCGGGGCTGTCGGAGAACAGGTCGGTGACCGGCTGGGTGAGGTCTCCGTCGTGGTAGAGCCGCAGGCCGTCCTGGGCGAGCAGGACGAGTTCGCGTACCGGTTCGGCGTCCGGGCGGCGCACCACGGCCCGCTCGCCGGTCCACCGCTCCCGTCCGGTGTCCGGGTCGTACGGGGTGGCGTCGGCCTCCTCCACCACCAGCACCCCGGCCAGTCCGCGCCGCGGGTGCGAGATGACGTCCGCGTGGGAGCGCAGCAGCACCACGCCGGGCTCGGCGGCGTACCAGCGGTAGGTGCGGGCGGCCCCGGGCTTGACGGTGGAGTCGGAGTTGCGGCCCACGTGGGCGCCGTCGTCGGTGCGGACGTCGAAGTCGAGCAGGGTGGGGTGCAGGGAGACCCGGCCGGACACGGTCCGGGCGCCGGGGTCCGCCTCGTTCATCAGGGCCGGGTCCAGCGGGCTGGCGGGCTGCGGCCCGTCCAGCTCGTTGACGAGGGTGACCTCGACCCACTCA
>NZ_JACBWZ010000342.1 GCF_013870595.1 Streptomyces sp. WELS2
GCCGGGGCAGCCACCCCACGGCCGTCTCGGCCGGGGCGGCCGCTTCGGGCGCCTTACGGCCAGCGGCCGCTTCGGATCCTTACGGTCGGGGTGGCCACCTCGGACCCCTACGGCCGGGGCGGCCGCTTCGGGCCCTCCCGGCCGGGGCAGTCACCCCCGGCCGGGGTCGGCACCGCCGGGGATCGAGAAGGAGGGCAGGGTAGGCTAACCTAACCTCGTGTTGGTCGACAGTCCTCCGGAACAGCGCGCGGAGCACGCCCCCGCGCCCCCAACCCGCCATGCGGCCAGGGCCCTTGGGCTCCTGCTCTCGGCCGTGCTGCTGGTGCTCGTCGCCCTGGCGAGCATCGCGGTCGGGGCGAAAGGGCTGTCACCGGCCCAGGTCTGGCACGGCCTGTTCCACGACACGGGCACGTACGCCGACGTGGTCGTGGGCGAGCGGCTCTCGCGCACGGTGCTCGGTCTGCTGGTCGGCGCCGCGCTCGGGCTGGCCGGCGCGGTGCTCCAGGCGCTGACCCGCAACCCGCTGGCCGACCCCGGGCTGCTCGGCATCAACGCGGGCGCCTCCGCCGCCGTCGTCACGGCCATGACCTATCTCGGCGTCACCAGCCTGACCGGCTATGTGTGGTTCGCGTTCCTGGGCGCGGCGGCGGTCGGCGGGCTGGTGTGGTTCCTCGGCGGCAGCCGGGGCGCCACCCCGGTGCGGCTCGCGCTCGCCGGTACGGCGATCACCGCGGCCCTGTACGGCTACCTCCAGGCCGTGATGATCACGGACGGCGCGGCCCTGGGCAAGATGCGCTTCTGGACGGTGGGTTCGCTGGTCTCGGCCAGCGGCTCGACCATCGTGCAGGTGCTGCCGTTCCTCGCGGTCGGCACGGTGCTGGCGCTGGCGCTGGCCCGGCCGCTGAACGCGGTGGAGATGGGGGACGACACCGCCCGCGCCCTCGGCGCCGACCTGGACCGCACCCGCGCGCTGGCCATGCTGTCCGCCGTGGTGCTGTGCGGTGCCGCGACCGCCGCCTGCGGCCCGATCATGTTCGTCGGCCTGATGGTGCCGCACGCCGTGCGCTCCTTCACCGGCCCCGACCTGCGCTGGATCCTGCCGTACGCCACGGTCCTGGCGCCCGTGCTGCTGCTCGGCTCCGATGTCCTCGGCCGGGTCGTGGCCCGGCCCGCCGAGCTCCAGGTCGGCATCGTCACCGCGATCATCGGCGGCCCGGTCTTCATCTTTCTCGTACGACGGCGGAGGACGGCCCAGCTGTGAAGACCCACTCCAGGAGCCGTGCCGTACGCACCCCCGGCGGGCTCTCCGTGCGCCTGGACCCGCGTGCCCTGACCGTCGTCGTGCTGCTGCTGGTCGCCGCCTGCGCCGCCGGGGTCGCCCTGATCGGGACCGGCGACGCGAAGATCCCGGCGGCCGACGTGCTGCGCACGCTCGCCGGGAACGGCACCGCCTACCAGGACTTCATCGTCAACGAACTGCGCCTGCCCCGGGTCCTCGTCGGCCTGCTGGTCGGCGCCTGCCTCGGCCTGGGCGGGGCCCTGTTCCAGTCCATCTCCCGCAATCCGCTGGGCAGCCCGGACGTGCTCGGCCTGTCGCAGGGCTCCACGGCCGGCGCGCTGGTCGTGATCGTGCTGATGTCCGGCAGCGCCTCCCAGGTGACCGTCGGCGCGCTGGCCGGCGGCCTCGCCACCGGTCTCGCCGTCTACCTGCTCGCCTGGAAGCAAGGCGTGCACGGATACCGGATGGTGCTGGTCGGCATCGGCGTCAACGCGGTCATGACGGCCGTCAACGGTTATCTGCTCACCAAGGCGGACCTGGTCGACGCCGCCCGCGCGGTGGTGTGGATGACGGGCTCCCTGGGCGGCCGGGACTGGGACCAGGTGTGGCCGCTGCTCACGCTGTGCGCCGTCCTCGTCCCGCTGGTCCTCGTCAACGCCCGCGGCCTGCGGATGATGGAGATGGGCGACGACATCTCCCACGCGCTCGGTGTGCGCGTCCAGCGGGTGCGGCTGCTGCTCCTGGTCGGTGCCGTCCTGCTCACCGCCGCCGCCACGGCCGCCGCCGGCCCCGTCAGCTTCGTCGCGCTGACCGCGCCGCAGCTCGCCCGCCGGCTGACCCGCTCGCCGGGACCCAACCTCGTGCCGTCGCTGTGCATGGGCGCGGCCCTGCTGGTCGCCGCCGACTGGGCCTCCCAGCGTGCCTTCGGCGCCGACCAGCTGCCCGTCGGCGTGGTCACCGGCGTGCTCGGCGGTGCCTACCTGCTGTGGCTGCTGGTCACCGAGCGCCGGGCGGGCCGGATATGACCCCCGCCGGCCCGACGAACAACCCGAGGAGCACCGTGAACCGCCTGTCCGCCCAGAACGTCACCCTCGCCTACGACCAGCGGGTCATCGCCGAGCAGTTGTCGGTGGAGATCCCCGACCACTCCTTCACGGTGATCGTCGGCCCGAACGCGTGCGGCAAGTCGACGCTGCTGCGGGCGCTGTCGCGGATGCTCAAGCCCAGCGAGGGCCGGGTGCTGCTGGACGGACAGGCCATCCAGTCGATGCCCGCGAAGAAGGTCGCCCGCACCCTCGGCCTGCTGCCCCAGACGGCCGTCGCGCCCGACGGCATCACGGTCGCCGACCTCGTCGGCCGGGGCCGCTACCCGCACCAGGGCCTGCTGCGCCAGTGGTCGGCCGAGGACGAGCGGGTCGTCCGGGAGTCGATGCGGCAGACCGGCGTGGCCGAGCTGGCCGACCGCTACGTCGACGAGCTGTCCGGCGGACAGCGGCAGCGGGTGTGGATCGCCATGGCGCTCGCCCAGCAGACCCCGCTGCTGCTCCTGGACGAGCCGACCACCTACCTGGACATCCAGCACCAGATCGACGTCCTCGACCTGTGCGCCGAACTCCACGAGGAGCAGGGCCGGACGCTGGTGGCCGTGCTGCACGACCTCAACCACGCCGCCCGCTACGCCACCCACCTCATCGCCCTGCGCGGCGGGAAGGTGATCGCCGAGGGCGCGCCGGGCGACATCGTCACCGCCGAGCTGGTGGAAGAGGTGTTCGGGCTGCGCTGCCAGGTGATCGACGACCCGGAGACGGGCACCCCGCTGGTCGTGCCCGCCGCCCGCAAGGCACGGCTCACAGCAGCTTCCTGAGCCGGAACAGATCCAGCAGGCCCGCCTCCAGCCGTACCCGGCCCGAGCCCCAGGCGGTCGCGAAGTTCAGCCCGCCGTCCACCAGGGCCACCAGGTCGTCCCCGGCCAGGGCGAGCCTGATCTGCGCCTTCTCCCGCGGCGGGCCCGGGTGGGTGTCGTCCACCTCGATCCGCCCGCCCGTCATCCGGCCGGTGAAGGTGACGTCCAGGTCGGTGATGTGGCAGCTCACCGAGCGCTCCAGCGCGGCGGCCGAGCGGACCTCGCCCTCGGCTCCCCGCATGTTGTCCGAAAGCTTCCCCAGCGCGGCGCGGCACTCCTCGATCGTGGCCATCGCCCCCGACCGTACCGCAGCGGTTCGAGGTAGCGTCGGGGCATGAGCGAGTCCGTGTCCGAGGCCGATGCGGCGGCGCCGGCCGAGCCCGGCCGGGCCTTGGAGCCCGCCGCCCCCGCCCCCCTGAACATCCCGCGCACGCCGACCGGCGACCCGGGGATCGACGCGCACCTGGAGCGGCTGGCCGACGCCGGCCACCTCGCCACCGACGGACACGCGGAGGTGTACGAGGATGTACTCCGGGGGCTGCGCGACGCGCTCAGCGCGCTCGACGCCCGCCCGGAACCTCCGGAGCCCCCGACGCCGTACCCCAGCAGACCGTAACCAGAGCAGGAGCTGAACCGAACGTGGCAGGAGTCGCACGCCGCCGTCTCGACGCGGAGCTGGTCCGCCGGAAGCTCGCCCGCTCGCGCGAGCACGCCAGCCAGCTGATCGCCGCCGGGCGGGTCACCGTCGGCAAGGCCGTGGCGACCAAGCCGGCCACGCAGGTGGAGACCGCCGCCGCCATCGTCGTCCAGGCCGACGACAGCGATCCCGACTACGTCTCCCGGGGCGGGCACAAACTGGCCGGGGCGCTGGAGGCGTTCGTACCGCGGGGGCTCGTGGTCGAGGGCCGGCGCGCGCTGGACGCCGGCGCGTCCACCGGCGGCTTCACCGACGTCCTGCTGCGCGCGGGCGCCGCCCATGTCGTCGCCGTGGACGTAGGGTACGGACAGCTCGCCTGGTCCCTGCAGCAGGATGAACGCGTCACCGTCAAGGACCGTACGAACGTACGCGAGTTGACGCTGGAGGCGATCGACGGGGAGCCGGTGGAACTGGTCGTGGGCGATCTGTCCTTCATCCCGCTCGGACTGGTGCTGCCCGCCCTGAAGCGGTGCGTGACGCCGGACGCCGATCTGGTGATGATGGTCAAGCCGCAGTTCGAGGTCGGCAAGGACCGGCTCGGCAGCGGCGGTGTCGTGCGCAGTCCCGAGCTGCGGGCGGAGACCGTGCGGAAAGTGGCCGAGCAGGCGTGGGAGCTGGGCCTCGGGGTGCGGGCGGTCACCGCCAGTCCGCTGCCCGGGCCCTCGGGGAACGTCGAATACTTTCTCTGGCTGCGGGCGGGGGCACCCCGGGTGGACCCGGCCGACGTCGACCGTGCAGTGGCGGAGGGGCCGCGTTGACACAGAACCATGCGCGTACTGTTTTCCTGCTCGCCCACACCGGGCGGCCCGCGGCGATCCGCAGCGCGGAACTCGTCGTCAAGGGCCTGCTGCGGCATGGCATCGGGGTGCGGGTGCTGGAGGAAGAGGCGTGCGACCTGCCGCTCCCGGACGAGGTGCACCTCGTCAAGGAGGCCACCGCGCAGTGCCTGGACGGCTGTGAGCTGCTGATCGTGCTGGGCGGTGACGGCACGCTGCTGCGCGGGGCCGAGTTCGCGCGGGCCTCCGGGGTGCCGATGCTCGGCGTCAACCTGGGGCGCGTCGGATTCCTCGCGGAGGCCGAGCGGGACGACCTGGACCGGGTGGTGGACCGGGTGGTGGCCCGGTCCTACGAGGTCGAGGAGCGGATGACCGTCGACGTCGTCGTGCACCGCAACGGCGACATCGTGCACACCGACTGGGCGCTGAACGAGGCGGCCGTGCAGAAGGCCGGCGCGGAGAAGCTGCTGGAGGTCGTGCTGGAGATCGACGGGCGGCCGGTGTCGGAGTTCGGCTGCGACGGGGTGATCCTGTCCACGCCCACCGGGTCCACCGCCTACGCCTTCTCCGCCGGCGGCCCGGTGGTCTGGCCGGAGGTGGAGGCGCTGCTGATGGTGCCGATCAGCGCGCACGCGCTGTTCGCCAAGCCGCTGGTGACCTCGCCGGACTCGGTGCTCGCGGTGGAGGTGCTGCCGCACATCCCGCCGGGCGTGCTGTGGTGCGACGGGCGGCGCACGGTCGAGCTGCCGCCCGGGGCGCGGGTGGAGGTGCGCCGGGGGGCCGTGCCGGTGCGGCTGGCCCGGCTGCACCACTCGTCGTTCACCGACCGGCTCGTGGCGAAGTTCGCCCTGCCGACCACCGGGTGGCGGGGGGCGCCGCACCACTCCTCGGAGTGACACAGGCGGGCCATGTGCGCCGGCCGCCCCGGACCTCGTATGGTCTGTTCCGTGTTGGAGGAGATGCGGATACGGTCGCTCGGGGTCATCGACGATGCCGTCGTCGAAC
The DNA here is from genome assembly GCF_013870595.1 of Streptomyces sp. WELS2. Lineage (GTDB taxonomy): Bacteria > Actinomycetota > Actinomycetes > Streptomycetales > Streptomycetaceae > Streptomyces. Next base: position 5,661 of record NZ_JACBWZ010000342.1, read on the forward strand.
TGTCACCGGGGTTCACCGCGGTCACCGGTGAGACGGGTGCGGGCAAGACCATGGTCGTCACCAGCCTGGGGCTGTTGCTCGGCGGCCGGGCGGACCCGGCGCTCGTGCGGATCGGTGCGGAGAAGGCGGTCGTGGAGGGACGGGTCGCCGTACCCCCCAACGCCGCCGCCGTCGCCCGCGCCGAGGAGGCCGGGGCCGAGCTGGACGACGGCGCCCTGCTGATCAGCCGAACCGTCTCCGCCGAGGGCCGCTCCCGGGCACACCTGGGCGGGCGCAGCGTGCCCGTCGGACTGCTCGCCGAGCTGGCCGACGACCTGGTGGCCGTGCACGGGCAGACCGACCAGCAGGGGCTGCTGAAGCTGTCCCGGCAGCGGCAGGCGCTGGACCGGTACGCGGGCGACGCCGTCGCCGTGCCGCTCGCCGAGTACACCGAGGCCTACCGGCGGCTGCGGGCCGTCTCCGCCGAGCTGGAGGAGATCACCACGCGCGCGCGGGAGCGGGCGCAGGAAGCCGACATGCTGCGCTACGGGCTCGACGAGATCGCCGCCGTGGAGCCCCGGCCCGGCGAGGACGCCGAGCTGGCCGAG
>NZ_JACBWZ010000343.1 GCF_013870595.1 Streptomyces sp. WELS2
CGCCCGCCCTCGCGATGCTCGCCCGCCTCAACTCTCCCTCCGCCAGGCCGGCGCGCCCGCCCTCCCCCGTCGCCTCCCCCATGCCGTCCCTGAGCCTTAGGCCCCGTGTCCTCCCCCGCTCACCCGCGCGATGGACTAGACCAACAGCGGGTGCGGCGGTATACAGAGGGGATCACGGAGCGTGCGGGTGAGTGTTGGCACAGCAACCCGTGCCACGATGTGAGCCGTGGCCGATGGGATGTCGGTCGCTTTCGGCATTCGGAGCCGGGAAGGCAGAGAATGAGCACCGACGTCAGCAGTGCGGAGAACGAGGCAGGCACCACCCGTACCGCGCGCGTGCCCAAGTACTACCGCTTGAAGAAGCACCTGCTCGACATGACGGAGACGCAGGCGCCGGGTACGCCGGTCCCGCCCGAGCGCACGCTGGCCGCCGAGTTCGACACGTCCCGGACCACGGTGCGCCAGGCCCTGCAGGAACTGGTCGTGGAGGGCCGGCTCGAACGCATCCAGGGCAAGGGCACCTTCGTGGCCAAGCCCAAGGTCTCCCAGGCGCTCCAGCTCACCTCCTACACCGAGGACATGCGGGCCCAGGGCCTGGAGCCGACCTCGCAGCTGCTGGACATCGGGTACATCACCGCCGACGACCGGCTCGCCGAGCTGCTCGACATCACCGCCGGCGGCCGGGTGCTGCGCATCGAGCGACTGCGCATGGCCAACGGCGAGCCGATGGCGATCGAGACCACCCATCTGTCGGCCAAGCGCTTCCCCGCCCTGCGGCGCTCCCTGGTGAAGTACACCTCGCTGTACACCGCGCTCGCCGAGGTCTACGACGTCCACCTCGCCGAGGCCGAGGAGACCATCGAGACCTCCCTGGCCACGCCCCGCGAGGCCGGTCTGCTCGGCACCGACGTGGGCCTGCCGATGCTGATGCTCTCCCGCCATTCGCTGGACCGCGAGGGCAAGCCGGTGGAGTGGGTGCGCTCGGTCTACCGCGGGGACCGCTACAAGTTCGTCGCCCGGCTGAAGCGCCCGGTGGAGTAACGGCCGCATAACGTCAGGGCGCGTTCGCCGAATCGGTATACCGATATGCGGACGAGGGCTTCCGCTGTCATGACACAGTCACCTAGATTTCCTGCTCATTGCACAGGTGATCAGCGAGGGGACGGAGCCGTGGCATGTCCGAAACGCCTGAAGTGAGACCACCGGTGGTGACACCGGTGAGGGTGATCATCGCCTTGTGTCTCGTCGCGCCCTTCGTGGCGATGCTGTGGGTCGGCTCGTACGCCAAGGTCGATCCCGCGCTCATCGGGATCCCGTTCTTCTACTGGTACCAGATGCTCTGGGTCCTGATCTCCACGGCGCTCACCATGCTGGCGTACAAGCTCTGGCAGCGTGACCAGCGCGCCCGCAAGGATGCGAGCGGGGGTGCGGCGCGATGAAGGACGGCGTCAACGGCGTCGCGCTCGGCGTCTTCATCTTCTTCTTCCTGGCCGTCACGGTCCTGGGCTTCCTGGCAGCGCGCTGGCGCAGGGCCGAGAACGAGCACTCCCTGGACGAATGGGGCCTGGGCGGACGGTCCTTCGGTACCTGGATCACCTGGTTCCTGCTCGGCGGCGACCTGTACACGGCGTACACCTTCGTCGCCGTACCGGCGGCGATCTACGCGGCGGGCGCCTCCGGCTTCTTCGCGGTGCCGTACACGATCCTGGTGTACCCGCTGATCTTCACCTTCCTGCCCCGCCTGTGGTCGGTCTCGCACCGCCACGGCTACGTCACCACCTCCGACTTCGTGCGCGGCAGGTTCGGCTCCAAGGGCCTGTCGCTGGCGGTGGCGGTGACCGGCATCCTGGCGACGATGCCGTACATCGCGCTCCAGCTCGTCGGCATCCAGGCGGTGCTGGACGTGATGGGCGTCGGCGGCGGCGAGAACACCAACTGGTTCGTCAAGGACCTGCCGCTGCTCATCGCCTTCGGTGTGCTGGCGGCCTACACCTACTCCTCCGGCCTGCGCGCCCCCGCGCTGATCGCGTTCGTCAAGGACACGCTGATCTACATCGTCATCGCGGTGGCGATCATCTACATCCCGATCAAGCTGGGCGGCTTCGACGACATCTTCGCCAAGGCGGGCCACGCGTTCAGCCAGGTCAACCCGGCCACCGGCAAGCCGCGCGGGGCGCTCGCGCCGCCGGAGAAGGGCCAGTGGGCGTACGCCACGCTGGCGCTCGGCTCGGCGCTCGCGCTGTTCATGTACCCGCACTCGATCACCGCGACCCTGTCGTCCCGCAGCCGTGAGGTGATCCGCCGCAACACCACCATCCTGCCGCTGTACTCGCTGATGCTGGGTCTGCTGGCGCTGCTGGGCTTCATGGCGATCGCGGCCGGGGTGAAGGTCTCCAACGGCCAGCTGGCCATCCCGCAGCTGTTCGAGGACATGTTCCCGGACTGGTTCACGGGCGTGGCGTTCGCGGCGATCGGCATCGGCGCCCTGGTCCCGGCGGCGATCATGTCCATCGCGGCGGCCAACCTCTTCACCCGCAACATCTACAAGGACTTCATCAAGCCGAACGCGACGGCCGCGGAGGAGACCAAGGTCTCCAAGCTGGTCTCCCTGCTGGTGAAGGTCGGCGCGCTGGTCTTCGTCCTCACCATGGACAAGACCGTCGCCATCAACTTCCAGCTGCTGGGCGGCATCTGGATCATGCAGACGTTCCCGGCCCTGGTCGGCGGTCTGTTCACCCGCTGGTTCCACCGCTGGGCGCTGCTGGCCGGCTGGGCGGTCGGCATGGTCTACGGCACCGTGGCCGCGTACGGGGTGGCCTCGCCGACGCAGAAGCACTTCGGCGGCTCCGCCAAGGAGATCCCCGGCATCGGCGAGATCGGCTACATCGGCCTGACGGCGTTCGTGCTGAACGTCGTGGTCACCGTGGTCCTGACGGTCGTCCTGAAGGCCGTGAAGGCCCCCGAGGGGATCGACGAGACCAAGCCGGAGGACTACACCGCGGACTCCGGCGACCCCGGTGTCCAGGTGGAGCTTCCGCCGGCCACCGCGGGCAGCGCGCACTGACCCACGCGACATCCGCAGCGGGCCGCCGACAGCAGACGCGTCGGCGGCCCGCCGCCGTTGCCGGTCCGGGCGGGCACCCTGTGGAAAACCGCGGCGCCTTGTCGTACCCGTCCCGCACACTCGGTCCATGGACATCGAGATCCGGCCCGCCGTCCCTCGCGAGTACGCCGCCCTCGGGGAGATCACCGCCCGGGCCTACCTGGAAGACGGCCTCCTGGACTTCGGCGAGAGCGACGAGTACCTGGACGAGCTGAGGGACGTCGCGAAGCGCGCCGCCGCCGCCGAGGTGCTCGTCGCCGTCGCGGACGGCCGGCCGCTCGGCTGCGTCACCTTCGTCCCGGACGGCGGCCCCATGGCGGACATCGCCCGTCCCGGCGAGGCGGAGATCCGCATGCTCGCGGTGGACCACGCGGCCCGCGGCCGGGGCGCCGGCGAGGCGCTCGTCCGGGCCTGCGTCGAGCGCGCGAGGGCCACTAAGGGCTGCACGGCCCTCGTCCTGTCCACCCAGCGCACCATGCGCACCGCCCACCGCATCTACGAACGCCTGGGGTTCGTCCGCACACCCGGACGGGACTGGAATCCCGTGCCGGAGCTGGACGACATCACGCTGCTCACCTATGAGTTGACGCTCTGAGACCACCGGGACACAACATCTGGGGGTGACACGACAGCCCGGCACAAGATGTATGCTCGTGCTCGCTGTCGCCGCAGGGGAATCCGGTGCGAATCCGGAACTGTCCCGCAACGGTGTACTTGTGCGCATCCGCGTACGAGCGTCAGTCCGAGGACCTGCCGACAGCGCACCCGGCCGTCCGGCCGGTGTGCCCGACGTCCGGGCCTCGTGGAATGGGCCGGCGGACGCGACGCCGTGCGCGCTCGTGGTCGCCCCCTGCCCTCCGCCAGGCCCCGTGCAGAGCGAGGGAGATCCCCACGTGACCATCGCGCCAGCCGACCCGGCTTCGGTCAGCGGACCGGAGACCGACGCTCCCGGTACACGCCCATCGGGCCGAGCGCGAGGGCCTGGTAGAAGCAGAGCAGGGCCACCGGTCCCGCCAGCCCGGCCGCGAACGCGAACCACAGCCGGGGTCCGGCCTCGCTCCAGCCGCCGGTGGCCAGCACGATCGCGCCCAGCACGACCGCCGCGATGGCCTGCGAGACGGCCACGACCGTCAGCGCCGGGGTGCGCCGGGTCAGCAGTCCGCCGCCGAAGTCCGCCAGCCCCCAGAGAAGGCTGGTGATCAGGGCGAAGAATGCTGTCATGGCCGGCCTCGCAGTACAGTGCGGTGAACGATCGAGTGCAGCTCACCGTAGTTCACTCAATTGAACTTGGCTAACCAGAATATTGAACTTCCCGGATATTGGACTCCATGTGTCGGACCTAGAACTCCTGACCCAGTCGCTGGCGCGCAACGTCAGACACTGGCGCGCGGTACGCGGCTTCACGCTGGACGTGCTCGCCGCCCGGGCCGGCGTCAGCCGCGGCATGCTCATCCAGATCGAGCAGGCCCGCACCAACCCGAGCATCGGCACGGTCGTCAAGATCGGCGACGCGCTCGGCGTCAGCGTCACCACGCTCCTCGACTACGAGCAGGGCCCGAGGGTGCGGATCGTCCCCGCCGAACGCGCCGTACGGCTCTGGCACACCGAGGCCGGCAGCTACAACCGGCTGCTCGCCGGCACCGAGGCACCCGGACCGCTGGAGATGTGGGACTGGCGGCTGATGCCGGGCGAGACCAGCCCCTCCGAACCGCACCCCGGCGGCACGGTCGAGCTGGTCCATGTCACCGCGGGCGAGCTGACGCTCACCGTGGACGGCACGGAGTACCGCGTTCCGGCCGGCGCCAGCGCCTCCTTCGAGGCCGACGTCCCGCACCGGTACGGCAACCAGGGCGAGGAGCCCATGGAGATGGTGATGGCCGTGTCCGTACCACCCGTGCCGTGAGCCCGTCCGTCCCGTAAGACGCCGGTACGGCGGTGCGGCCGGTGCTGTTAGCGTGCGGTCATGCGCGCGCCCATCGGAGACTTCGACACCGCCACCCCGGCCCCGGACTGCCTGGACGAACTGACCGCCCCCGTCGCCGACGCCGTACGCGCCTGGCAGGGAACGGTCCCGTCCGAGCAGATCCTCTACGTCGACACCGACCCGCGCTGGGCCGACACCGCCACCTTCGTCGAGCACTACGGCCGGGACCTGATGGAGCGGTCGGCGAACTGCGTGGTGGTCGCGGGCAAGCGGGGCGGTGAGACCCGGCTGGCCGCCTGTGTGGTGCCGTCCACGGCCCGGGCCGACGTCAACGGCGTCGTCCGGCGTCAACTGGGCGCCCGCAAGGCCTCGTTCGCCCCGATGGAGACGGCGACCGGCGAGACCGGCATGGAGTACGGCGGTATCACCCCGATCGGACTGCCCACCGGCTGGCCGGTGCTGGTGGACTCGGCCGTGATCGACCTGCCCTACGTCGTGATCGGCAGCGGACGCCGGCGCGGCAAGCTCCTGATCCCCGGCAAGGCGCTCGCCGAACTCCCCGGCGCCGTCGTGCTGGAGGGTCTCGGAGTGGCGTGAGCCGCAGCCCGCGCGGTGTCACGGGTCACGCCGTGAGGTGATGGGCCAGGGGCAGATGAGGGTCGGTCTCGCCGGGGGCGGGGGCCGGATCGGCATGGACCAGGGCGGCCGTCAGGTTCGGCACGGCGTGCAGCAGGGCGTGTTCGGCCTCGACGGCGACCGCGTGCGCCTGCCGTAGCGTGGCCTCGGCGTCCACCACCACCGCGAGTTCGGCCCGCAGCCGGTGCCCGATCCAGCGCAGCCGCAACTCGCCCACCTCGCGCACCCCCTCGACGGCCCGCACCGCCCGCTCGGCCCGGTCCACCAGCGCCGGGTCGACGGCGTCCAGCACCCGCCGGAACACCTCCCGCGCCGCGTCCCGCAGCACCAGCACGATCGCCGCCGTGATCGCCAGCCCCACGACGGGGTCGGCCAGGCGCCAGCCCAACGCCGTACCGCCGGCCCCCAACAGCACGGCCAGCGAGGTGAATCCGTCGGTGCGGGCGTGCAGCCCGTCGGCGACGAGCGCGGCCGAGCCGATCTCCCGGCCCACCCGGATCCGGTACCGGGCCACCCACTCGTTGCCGGCGAAACCGAGCAGCGCGGCCACCGCGACCGCCGGCACCTGGGCGACCGGACGC
>NZ_JACBWZ010000344.1 GCF_013870595.1 Streptomyces sp. WELS2
TCAGCTGCTCCAGGGCCCGGTCGCCCACGTCCAGGCGCTCCAGCCACTCCAGCGCGGACACCTTGGCCCGGTGGCGGCCGGCGCCGCGCAGCATCAGCGGGAGGGCGGCGTTCTCCCAGACGTTCAGCTCGGGGACGAGGACGGGCTCGGGCTCGATCCAGGCGAAGCGTTCGCGGCGCAGCCGTTCGCGGGCGGTGGGGCCGAGGGTGTGCAGGGGGGAGCTGTTGAACCAGACCTCGCCGGAGCCTACCGGCAGCAGGCCGGACAGACAGCGCAGCAGGGTGGTCTTGCCGCTGCCGCGCGGTCCGCCGACGGCGAGGATCTCGCCCTGGCGCACGCCGAGCGAGACCCCGGTCAGACCGGGGGAGCCGTCGCGGTGCGTGAAGTGCAGGGAGCGTGCCCAGAGCACGTCGTTGTCCGGTGGGGCCTCCATGGCGTACACCTCGGTTCTGATCCGTTTTCCCGTGGTTCGTTCCCCCGAGCGGGTGAACGAAGGCTGGGCCGACCGGTCACTGGCACGCTAGGCAGGTCCCGGACGGGAGCCCGGACAGCACGCGGCCCCGGGCCGCCGTTCTCACTCGAACGGGCGGCGCCGGGGCCGGCTCGGTCATCCGGTCGGATGATCAGAGCTTGGTCCACGCCTCCGTGAGGGTGGCCCGCAGGATCTGCTCGATCTCGTCGAAGGTCTCCTGGGTGGAGATCAGCGGCGGGGCGAGCTGGATGACCGGGTCGCCGCGGTCGTCGGCACGGCAGTACAGACCGTTGTCGAACAGCGCCTTGGAGAGGAAGCCGTACAGGACGCGCTCGGTCTCCTCGTCGTTGAAGGACTCCTTGGTGTTCTTGTCCTTCACCAGCTCGATGCCGTAGAAGAAGCCGTTGCCGCGGACGTCGCCGACGATCGGCAGGTCGTGCAGCTTCTGCAGGGTCTGCAGGAAGGCGCCCTCGTTGTCCAGCACGTGCTGGTTGAGGCCCTCGCGCTCGAACAGGTCGAGGTTGGCCAGGCCCACCGCGGCGGAGACCGGGTGGCCGCCGAAGGTGTAGCCGTGCAGGAAGGTGTTGTCGCCCTTGTAGAACGGCTCGGCGAGGCGGTCGGAGATGATGCAGGCGCCGATCGGGGAGTAACCCGAGGTCATGCCCTTGGCGCAGGTGATCATGTCCGGGACGTAGCCGAACTTGTCGCAGGCGAACGTGGTGCCGAGGCGGCCGAAGGCGCAGATGACCTCGTCCGACACGAGCAGCACGTCGTACTTGTCGCAGATCTCGCGCACGCGCTGGAAGTAGCCGGGGGGCGGCGGGAAGCAGCCGCCGGCGTTCTGCACCGGCTCCAGGAAGACCGCGGCGACGGTGTCCGGGCCCTCGAAGAGGATCTGCTGCTCGATCTGGTCGGCGGCCCAGCGGCCGAAGGCGACCGGGTCGTCACCGAAGAGCGTCGCGCGGTAGATGTTGGTGTTCGGCACCTTGTGCGCGCCCGGCACCAGCGGCTCGAAGGGGGCCTTCAGGCCCGGCAGGCCGGTGATGGACAGGGCGCCCTGCGGGGTGCCGTGGTAGGCGACCGCGCGGGAGATGACCTTGTGCTTGGTGGGCTTGCCGACCAGCTTGAAGTACTGCTTGGCGAGCTTCCAGGCGGTCTCGACGGCCTCGCCGCCGCCGGTGGTGAAGAAGACCTTGTTCAGGTCGCCGGGGGCCTCGTTGGCCAGGCGCTCGGCCAGCTCCACGGCCTTCGGGTGGGCGTAGGACCACACCGGGAAGAAGGCCAGTTCCTGGGCCTGCTTGGCGGCGGTCTCGGCGAGTTCCGTGCGGCCGTGACCGGCCTGGACCACGAACAGACCCGCGAGACCGTCGAGGTAGCGCTTGCCCTTGTCGTCGTAGATGTAGGTGCCCTCACCCCGGACGATGGTCGGGACGGGGGAGTTCTCGTACGAGGACATGCGGGTGAAGTGCATCCACAGGTGGTCGTACGCGGTGCGGCTGAGGTCCTTGGTGCTCACGGTTATCGGGTTCCCCACATGTAGGTCTGCTTCTTGAGCTTCAGGTAGACGAAGCTCTCGGTGGAGCGCACCCCGGGCAGGGCCCGGATGCGTTTGTTGATGACGTCCAGCAGGTGGTCGTCGTCCTCGCAGACGATCTCGGCGAGGATGTCGAACGAGCCCGCGGTCATCACCACGTACTCGACTTCCGACATGTCAGTCAGCGCGTCCGCGATCGACTCGACATCGCCCTCGACGTTGATCCCGACCATCGCCTGCCGGCGGAAGCCCACGGTGAGCGGGTCCGTGACGGCGACGATCTGCATCACGCCCTGGTCCAGCAGCTTCTGCACGCGCTGGCGCACGGCCGCCTCGGACAGGCCGACGGCCTTGCCGATCGCGGCGTACGGCCGGCGGCCGTCCTCCTGGAGCTGCTGGATGATGGCGAGGGAGACGGCGTCCAGCTGGGGACTGTTGCCGTTCCTGGACTCGCGGGACGAGTCCCTCTGGTCTGCGCTTCGACTGGCCACGACCTCACTGTGCACCAGGTCTCGACAGTTTTGCAAGGCCTAATCGATGAAATCCGTTGTTTAAGAGACGCGACCTTGCGGATTTCGCAGATCGAACGCCGGTGGGGGTGTTGAAAACGTGGGTACGGCGATTAGGGTGGGTGTCTCAGCGATTGGACAGCCAGAACCAGATCAGGAGGCCGGCAGTGAGCACCGAGCTGCGTCGTCTGCGCAACTACATCGACGGTGAGTTCCGGGACGCCGCCGACGGACGGACCACCGAGGTGGTCAACCCCGCGACCGGCGAGGCGTACGCGACCGCGCCGCTGTCCGGGCAGGCGGACGTCGACGCCGCCATGGAGGCCGCCGCCCGCGCCTTCCCGGCCTGGCGGGACACCACGCCCGCCGAGCGGCAGAAGGCCCTCCTGAAGATCGCCGACGCGTTCGAGGAGCGCGCCGAGGAACTGATCGCGGCCGAGGTGGAGAACACGGGCAAGCCCATCGGGCTGACCCGCTCCGAGGAGATCCCGCCGATGGTCGACCAGATCCGCTTCTTCGCGGGCGCGGCCCGGATGCTGGAGGGCCGCTCGGCCGGCGAGTACATGGAGGGGATGACCTCGATCATCCGCCGTGAGCCGGTCGGCGTCTGCGCGCAGGTCGCGCCGTGGAACTACCCGATGATGATGGCCGTGTGGAAGTTCGCCCCGGCCATCGCGGCGGGCAACACGGTCGTGCTGAAGCCCTCGGACACCACCCCCGCCTCCACGGTCCTGATGGCCGAGATCATCGGCTCCGTCCTGCCCAAGGGCGTCTTCAACGTCATCTGCGGCGACCGCGACACCGGCCGGATGATGGTCGAGCACGAGATCCCGGCGATGGCCTCCATCACCGGCTCCGTGCGCGCCGGCATGTCGGTGGCCGAGTCCGCCTCCAAGGACCTCAAGCGGGTCCACCTGGAGCTGGGCGGCAAGGCCCCGGTCGTGGTGTTCGAGGACACCGACATCGCCAAGGCCGTCGAGGACATCTCCGTGGCGGGCTTCTTCAACGCCGGCCAGGACTGTACGGCGGCGACCCGCGTCCTCGTCCACGAGTCCGTCCACGACGAGTTCGTGGCCGCGCTCGCCAAGGCCGCGGCCGAGACGAAGACCGGGCAGCCGGACGACGAGGACGTCCTGTACGGCCCGCTGAACAACCCCAACCAGCTCGCGCAGGTGGCCGGCTTCATCGACCGCCTCCCGGCCCACGCCAAGGTCGAGGCGGGCGGCCAGCGGGTCGGTGACAAGGGCTACTTCTACGCCCCGACCGTCGTCTCCGGCCTCCGGCAGGACGACGAGATCATCCAGAACGAGGTCTTCGGCCCGGTCATCACCGTCCAGTCCTTCACCGACGAGGACCAGGCCGTCGAGTACGCCAACGGCGTGCAGTACGCCCTCGCGTCCTCGGTGTGGACCAAGGACCACGCCCGCGCGATGCGCATGTCCAAGCGGCTCGACTTCGGCTGCGTGTGGATCAACACCCACATCCCGCTGGTCGCCGAGATGCCCCACGGCGGCTTCAAGAAGTCCGGCTACGGCAAGGACCTGTCGGCGTACGGCTTCGAGGACTACACGCGCATCAAGCACGTGATGACGTCCCTGGACGCGTAAGCACCGCGGACACCGGCACGGCCCCGGACGGGTCTCACCTTCCCGTCCGGGGCCGTGCCGTCTCCTTCCCCCGGCGGTCACGGGCGCGGGCGAGGTGATCGACAAGGTGTCGGGCGGGCGCCGGACCGCTCGACGCAGCGTCGATTGCCGCTCCGGGCGGCGAAACGGCATGCTTCCGGGGTGCCCCAGACTTCCTCTCCCGCCTCCGCGCCGTCCCGCCGTTCCCTGCTCGCCGCCCTCGGCGCCACCGTCGCGCTCGGTGCGCTGTCCGGGTGCGGGGTGCCCGCCGCGTACATCAAGCCCGCGGACCGCTCCGCGCCCGACGAGTCCGCGGCCGACAAGAGGCTGACCTGGGCCAACTGGCCGCTGTACATCGACACCGACGACGACAACCCGAACCGGCGGCCCACCCTGGAGGGGTTCGAGAAGCGCACCGGGATCTCCGTCGACTATGTCGAGGAGATCAACGACAACGACGAGTTCTTCGGCAAGATCAGCCCCTCGCTGATGAGCCACCGGCCCACCGGCCGGGACCTCATCGTCATAAGCGACTGGATGTGCGCCCGGTACGTCCGGCTGGGCTGGGTCCAGGAGATGGACCGCGCCCACCAGCCCAACGTGGCACGCAACCTGGACCCGCTGCTGCGCTCGCCCGCCTTCGACAAGGGCCGCCGTTTCACCGTGCCGTGGCAGTCCGGGATCACCGGCATCGCCTACAACCGCCGCAAGCTCGGCCGGGACATCCGGCACGTGAAGGACCTCTGGGCGCCGGACCTCAAGGGCCGGGTGACCCTGCTGTCCGGCATGGACGAGGCGTTCGCGCTGCTCATGCAGGGCGACGGCGTGGACATCACCCGCTGGACCGCGGACGACTTCCACCGGATGTGCGACCGGGTCGAGCGGGAGGTGCACCGGGGCCAGATCCGCCGCTTCACCGGCAACGACTACACCAAGGACCTGGTCAGCGGGGACGTACTGGCCTGTCAGGCGTACTCCGGCGATGTCATCCAGCTCCAGGCGGACAACCCCGACATCCGCTTCGTCGTCCCCGAGGAGGGCGCCGAGCTGTGGTCGGACTCGCTGATGATCCCCGACCGGGCCCGGCACAAGGCCAACGCCGAGCGGCTGATCGACTACTACTACCGGCCCGAGGTCGCCGCGAAGCTCGCCGCCTGGGTCAACTACGTCTGCCCGGTCCCGGCCGCCCGGGAGGTACTGGCCGCCGACCCGGACAAGGACACCGCGGCCCTCGCCGACAACCCCCTGATCTTCCCGGACCCCGTGATGCGCGAACGCCTGGCCGTCGCCCGCGACATCACCTCCGCGGAACGCCCGGAGTTCACCCGGCGCTGGAACGGCATCGTGGGCCTGTGAGCCGCCGGCCGCGCCCGCGCGGGGCAGGATGAGCCCATGGTCAAGGACACGAACGAGGGCGAGGACTTCCCGTTGCCGCGCGGGGCGACAGGGTTCCTCGGCCCCGGCGACACCGGCCCGCTTCCCGCGACGGACCCGCGAACGTTCCGCGCCGCCCTGTACACGGCCGCCCGGGTCGCCGGGGGCGCGGTGGGCGAGGTGGAGGAGCGGGCCTACCCCCGCACGTTCCACACCGCGTCGGTCCTCGACCGCGCGGGCGAGACCGTCGTCCTGTGCCACGCCCACCACCCCTGGATCGCGTTCGCCGCAGAACGCCGGGACTGGTACGACGAGGAGTTCCTCGCACCGCCCCCATGGGCCCACGCCTTCACCGACGCGGGACTCACCGTGCTCGACCGCGAGCGGCTCACCACGCCGCTGTCCGCCGTGGACACCTCGTCGCTGACCCGCGCCGAGTGGCGTCAGGTCCGCCTCTACGGCCTCACCACGCTGGGCGGAGTGCTCTTCAACGCCTGGGACTGACGGCCCGCCGCGGCCACCTCGCTCACCCCTGCCCGTCCAGCGCGCGGCTCACCGCCGCCGCCGTCCGGCGCACGGCCGGGGCGAGACGGGGGGAGTGGGCGGTGGTCGGGGCGGTCAGGGAGACGGCCGCCACGGGGGTGCCGGACCGGAACACCGGGGCCGCGAAGGACAGTTCGCCCAGGCGGTGCTCCTCGTGGGCCTCGGCCAG
>NZ_JACBWZ010000345.1 GCF_013870595.1 Streptomyces sp. WELS2
GACGATCCGGCGTCCGCCGGCCGCGGCGAGGGCGGCGCCTGGGGCGTCGTCGCCGGTGAAGGTACCGGAGGCGCTGCCGGGCAGCAGCCGCTCCAGCTCGTCGGCGACGCCCCAGGGGGTCTCGTGGCCGACGGCGATGTTGGGGGCCGGGTTGAACCGGGCGATGTACACCGGTGCGGTGACCGGCGCGGCGGCGCCGGTACGGGTCACGGTCAGCGCGCGGCGGGCCGCGACCAGGCCGATCTCCGGGTCGGGCGTGGTCCGCGCGGCGTCGTCGCGGTGCGCGGCGGTCCAGGCGGCCAGGTCGCGCACCCGGGCGGCGGCGTCGGCGAGTCGTTCCTCGGGCAGTTCGCCGGAGCGCACGGCCGCGACGAGCGCGTCCCGCATGCCGAGCACGGTGCCCTCGTCGCACAGTCCGCCGCCCACGCAGATGGCGTCGGCGCCGGCCGCGATGGCGAGGACCACGCCCTGGTTCAGGCCGTAGGTGGCGGAGATGGCGCGCATCTCGATGCCGTCGGTGACGATCAGGCCCTGGTAGCCGAGTTCGCCGCGCAGCAGGTCGGTGAGGATGCGCGGGGACAGGGTGCCGGGGCGGTCCGGGTCGAGGGCCGGCACCAGGATGTGGGCGCTCATGATCGCCCGGCTGCCGGCGGCGATGGCCGCGCGGAACGGGGGCAGTTCGCGCTCGTGGAGGGTGTCGGCGTCGACGTCGATGCGGGGGACGGCGTGGTGGGAGTCGACGTTGGTGTCGCCGTGGCCGGGGAAGTGCTTGGTGCAGGCGGCGACGCCGGAGGACTGGAGGCCCTCGACCCAGGCGGCGGTGTGCCGGGCGACCAGGTCGGGGCTCGCGCCGAAGGAGCGGACGCCGATGACCGGGTTGTCGGGGTTGGCGTTGACGTCGGCGGAGGGTGCCCAGTCGAAATTGACGCCGCAGGCGGCCAGGCGGCGGCCCAGCTCGCGGGCGACGGACCGGGTCAGGCCGGGGTCGTCCACGGCGCCGAGGGCGTGGTTGCCGGGGAAGGCGGAGCCGGTGCGCACGTCGAGGCGGGTGACGTCGCCGCTCTCCTCGTCGATGGCGACGAGCAGGTCGTCCCGGACGGCGCGCAGTTGCGCGGTGAGTGCGGTGACCTGCTCCTCGCTGACGACGTTGCGGCCGAACAGGGCGACGGAGGCCAGGCCCTCGTCGATCCGGCGGCGCACCCAGTCGGGGGCGGTGGTGCCGTCGAAGCCGGGCTGGAGCACCGCGAGGGCGTTGCGGGTGAGGGTGTCGGTGCCGGGGGCGATGATGGTCATCGGGGCGTCATCCCTTCACGGCGCCGTCGGTCAGACCGCTGACAGCCTTGCGTTGCAGGAAGATGAAGAGGATCAGGATGGGCAGCGCGAAGAGGGACGAGGCGGCCATGGTGGCGCCCCAGTCGTCGCCGAAGGCGGTCTGGAACTGCGACAGCCACAGCGGCAGGGTCTGCTTCTCGGCGGACTTGTTGAGGATCAGGACGAGCGGGAACTCGTTCCAGGCGGTGATGAAGCCGAACAGCGAGGTCGCCATCAGGCCGGGCGCGAGCAGCGGGAAGATGACCTTCACGAAGGCCTGCGGGCGGGTGCACCCGTCGACCATCGCCGACTCCTCCAGCTCCTTGGGCACGGCGGCGATGTAGCCGCGCAGCGTCAGGATGGTCAGGGGCAGCACCATCATCGTGTAGAAGGCGGTGAGCGGGACCAGGCTGTCGAGCATGTCGTTGTCCCGGACGATCATGTACATGGCGATGATGAGGACTTCCCAGGGAGCCATCTGCGCCAGCATGAACGTCACGATGAGACCGCGCCGGCCCTTGAACCGCATCCGGGTCAGGGCGAAGGCCGCGAACAGCGCGATGACGAGCGAGAACACGACCGACAGCACCGTGACGGTGACCGAGTTGAGGACCAGGGTCCAGAAGTGGTCCGCGTCGACGGCCGTCTTGAAGTGCTCCAGGGTGGCGTGGGTCGGGAACCACACCGGGTCGTCGGAGACGATGTCACCGGTCGGTTTGAAGGCCGTGGCGAACATCCAGTACACGGGGAACGCGAAGCCGACGAAGAGGACGACGGCGGTCGCGTTGGGCCAGAAACGGCCGAAGAGCGAGCGCTTCACAGCTCGTCCTCCTCTTGCTTGAGCACCATGCGCAGGTAGTACGAGGTGATGACGAGCAGCACCACGATGGTCAGGAAGGAGATCGCCGAACCGAGCCCGAAGTGCTGGTTGCCGACGCCCTCCACGTAGGCGTAGATCGGCAGGGTCTCGGTGAGGTGGTCCGGGCCGCCCTCGTTCATCGCGAAGATCTGCGGGAACGCCTTGAAGATCCAGATGACTTCGAGGAACGTCGTGGCGTACAGGAACGGCCGCAGGAAGGGCAGGGTCACGGAGGTGAAGCCCTTCCAGGCGCCGGCGCCGTCCAGGGCGGCGGCCTCGTACAGCTCCCGGGGGATCGTGGTGGTGGCGGCGTAGAGGTTGATCGCCACGAAGGGGATGGACTGCCACACGAGCAGCAGGGTGACCACGGCGAAGGTGGAGAACTGGGTCTCCAGCCAGTTGTGGTCGGCCATGGAGTGCCAGCCGAGCTTGTCCAGTACCCAGTTGACCACGCCGAAGCGCTGGGCGAACAGCCACTTGTAGACGGTGGTGGCCGCGATGACCGGCATGGCCCAGGCGAGCACGAGGCCCAGCAGGAGCAGCAGCCGCATCCGCTTGCCGAGCCGGGCCAGCAGCAACCCGATCAGGGTGCCGAGCACCATGATCAGGACGACGTTGACGGCGGTGAAGACGACGGAGCGCTCGACGACGCGCCAGAAATCCCCGGCGGACAGCACCTCCTGGTAGTTGTCGACGCCGTTCCACTCGGTGAGGTGCTGGATGAGCTGCCGCGGGTTGAGGTTCTGGAACGACAGCATGCCGTTCTTCACCAGCGGCCAGCCGAGCAGCAGCAGGGTGGCCAGCAGCGCGGGCAGCAGGAGCAGGTAGGGGGCGGCGGCGCGGCGCCGGGACGGGGCCCCGAAGGTGCGGTCGTCACCTCGCGGCGAGGCCGGCACCCGGGCCTTGCGGACAGCGGGCTCCCCGGCCGTGTCCGTGCCTTCGGTCTGCACTGACATGAGTTGCCATCTCTTCCGTGGCCGTACGAAACACCGGGGCCGTGCCCGGGGCACGGCGCAGGCGTGGGCCGGGGGCGCCCTCTCGTGGCGCCCCCGGCACGGTGATCAGTTCTGCTGGGCCAGGCGCTTGTTGATGTCGCCCTCGACCTGCTTGGCGGCGTCCGCCGGGGACTTACCGTTCAGCACGGCCGTCATGTAGGACTTGATCGGGTTGGGGTTGTTCTCCACCGCGCCCCACTCGGGGATCAGCGGGGTGGTGCCGCCGACCGCGGCGCCCGGGGCGATGGCCTCGGCGACCACGTTGCCCTTGAGGTTGCTCTCCAGCGCCTTCTTGTTGGGGATGACGCCGTTGAGCTTGGCGAGTTCGCCCTCGTACTGGTCGGACAGTGCGATCCTCAGGAACTCCTTGGCCAGTTCCTGCTTCTTGCTGCCCGCGGCGACGGCGAGGTTGGAGCCGCCGAGGAAGACGCTCTCGGGCTTGTCCGCGCTCTCGCCGGGGATGGGGAAGTAGCCGAGGTCCTTCTCGATGTCCTTGTTGGCCTTGACCGCCGTGCCGGCCTCCCAGCCCATTCCGATGAAGGCGCCGGTCTTGCCCTTGGCGAACACCTCGCCCTGCTGCGGCGTGGCCTCGTCCTTGTCCTTGGGGGCCTGGGAGTAGGAGGCGTACTTCTTGTAGATCTCCATGGCCTTGGAGACCTTGGGGTCACCGAGGTTGGAGACGTACTTGTCGCCCTGCTTCTTCACCAGGTCGGCGCCCTGGCCGATGGTCAGGCCGTCGAAGAAGTACCAGTTCTGGCCGGGCATGTAGATCGGCTCGGCGTCGGTCTTCTTGCCGATGGTCTCCAGGTCCTTGAAGAACTCGTCCCGGGTCTTGGGGATGTCCTTGATGCCGGCCTGGGCCCAGATCTTCTTGTTGTAGATGACCACGCGGCTGGTGAAGTACCAGGGGGCGGCGTACTGCTTGCCGTCGTAGACGGAGGACCCGGAGACCGACGGCGTCCAGTCGGTGCCGATCTCCTTCTTCAGGTCGTCCAGTTCGGCGAGGCCGCCGGTGGCCGCGTAGGCCGGGGTCTGGGTGTTGCCGACCTCGAGCACGTCCGGCGGGGTGGACTCGGAGAGGGCGGTGGTGATCTTCTGCTGGATCCCGTCCCACTTCTGGGTCTCGAACTTCACCTTGGCGCCGGTCTTCTTCTCGAAGGCGGCCGAGACGTCCTTGACCCACTGGTCCGGGGTGGAGCCGTCCATCGCCCAGACGGTGAGCGTCTCCCCCTTGAAGCTGTCCGGCCCCGCCTTCTTGCTCTCGCCGTCGTCCCCTCCGCACGCCGACACGGAGACCATCATGCCCGCGATCACGATCGCGGCCGCAAGCTTGCGCTTCACGCCACCCTCCTCAGGGATGCCACTAACCCCCCACGCCCTCGGCGGTGACCTGCGGTACGACGCTGTGCACGTAGGGCTCGGGACCTGGCCACTAATGGTGTAGACCAGTACGGTGGAGCTTGGCCTAGACCTTTTGGAGTGTCAAGGGTGGTTCGGGAAGCCGATCCGGGCCGTTACGAGAAAGTCACCGGAGCGCATCCCTCCGCGTTCCGTCCCTTTCGCCCGGACCGTTCAGTTGGACTAGACCATACGGGAGTTGGTCGCTATAACGGGAGCCCATCGACACAGCCGGGAAGGCAGGCATGACCACCGACGTCAGCAGCGCCCATCCGCACCCGGGGGCGCCCGGCCGCACCGCGCGCGTGCCGAAGTACTACCGGATCAAGCAGCAGCTCCTGACGATGGCCGAAGCGCTGCAGCCCGGTTCGGCCATGCCCGCCGAACGGCTGCTCGCGGTCCGGTTCGACACCTCCCGGACCACCGTGCGCCAAGCCCTGCAGGAACTCGTCGGCGAGGGCCGGCTCGACCGGATCCAGGGCAAGGGCACCTTCGTCTCCCAGCCCAAGCTGTACCGCACGCTCCAGCTCACCTCGCACACCGAGGACATGCGGGCGCAGGGCCTCACCCCGGCCTCGCAGGTGCTGGACATCGGGGAGGTGCCGGCCGACGAGCAGCTGGCGGGCCTGCTCGGCATCGGGATCGGCGAACGGGTGCTGCGCATCGAGCGGCTGCGGCTGGCCAGCGGCGACCCGATGGCGATCGAGACGACCCACCTGTCCGTACGGCGCTTCCCCGGCCTGCGCCGCTCGCTGGCCACCTACCCGTCGCTGTACACCGCGCTCGCCGAGGTCTACGGCGTCCACCTGGCCGAGGCCGACGAGACCATCGAGACCTCGCTGTCCACCCCGCGCGAGGCGCAGTTGCTGGCCACCGACGTGGGGCTGCCGATGCTGCTGCTCTCCCGGCACTCGCGGGACGCGCAGGGCACCCCGGTGGAATGGGTGCGCTCGGTCTACCGCGGCTCCCGCTACAAGTTCGTCGCCGCCCTGCGCCGGCCGGGCGGCACGGTGGTCCGACGCGCGACGGCCCCGCCGGCCTCGGCCGCACCGGAACCCGGCGGGGAACGGGCGACGGCTCTGGACGGGCAGTGAACCGAGGGGGAGCGGACGGCGGCCCTGGACTGGCGGTGAACCGGCAGGGAGCGGCTACAACCCCGGACGAGCGGTGAACCGACAGGACGGACCACAGGCCCGGACAGAACGGACCGCCGACCGACAAGACGCCGACCACGGCCCGGACGGACCCCGCCCCGTCGGCGAGGATCGGGTGTCAGCCCTGGACGAGGGTGATGTCGCGGTCCGTCTGGGCGTGGAAGACCGGCACCAGGATGATGCCCGAGCGCCGCAGCTCCACGACGGTGGCCTGCACCCGTGCCGCCCCCGGCCGCAGGGTCTGCCCGTAGGGCTTGCCGGAGTTCTGCCAGCGGTGTTCGGCGCCGTCGCAGCGGGCGGCGCTGCCGCCGATGCCCTGCCGGCCGGCGGTGCCCTGGCTGATCGAGGATCCGATGAACGCCGCTCCGGTGGCGCCGGTGCAGCGGTAGGTGCCGGAGAGCGTGACCGTGCCGTCGGCCGCGATCCGGCCGGTCGGGTCGACGGTGATGTACTCGCCGGGCGCGGCGGCGGCCGGGGCGGCC
>NZ_JACBWZ010000346.1 GCF_013870595.1 Streptomyces sp. WELS2
GAGCGGGACTGAGGGAACCGTTCGCGTCAGGAGGCGGCTGAGCCGTTCCCGCGGTGCGGACGGCGAGGGATGCGCCTGTGCCTCACGGGAGGACTCACCCCGATGCCGGCAGTCCCCGCCTCCGCAACTCAGGTGCCAGGCCGTCCGAGAGCCAGTGGGCCTCCTCCAGGTTCGGGAACCCGGAGAGGATGAACTCGCTCGACCCGACCTCGCGGTACTCCTCCAGCCGGTCGGCGACCTCCGCGTGGCCGCCCACGAAGGCCGGCGCCGAGCCTCCGGCCAGCAGCCGAAACCGCCCCAGAGGCCGGGCGCCACGTGGAGACTGTGCGGGTCCCCGATGCCGGCCCCTTCGAGGAGGCGGTATGCGAGGGCGCCGACAACCGGATCGAGGTCGACCGCACCCCCGCCACGAGCGCAAGGCCGAGTGCTTCCTCGCCGTCGCCGCAGTCCTCATCGCCGGCTCACCGACCGGAACGGCCTGAGAGCCTCGCCACGGCCCCGGCACCGTCGCCCAGAGGTTCCCGGCACCAACACGGTTCGGCGGACGCCCCGCTGAGCGCCATCCGATTCCTTGCGGGAGCCGCGCGGTGCTCGGCGGGGTGTGCGGCGGCCAGGAGCCGTCATCCGCTCGGAGCCGGTGGACGGGAATCCGGCCCGGATGGGACTCGGGGCCCGGGCGGTCTCAGGCGTAGTGCCGGTAGACGGCCTGGGCGACGCACGCGGGCTTGGTGCCTCCCTCGATCTCGACGGTGAAGGTGAGTGCCATCTGCACGCCGTCGCCCTTGACGTCCTCCACGGAGTCGACGACGCCGTGCAGGCGGATCCTGGCGCCGACGGGCACCGGGCTGGGGAAACGGACCTTCTCCAGGCCGTAGTTCACGCTCATGGAGATGCCGTCGATCTCCAGCAGCTCGTTGAAGAGCGGAATGATCAGGGACAGGGTGAGATAGCCGTGCGCGATGGGCCCGCCGAAAGGGCCGGCCTTGGCGCGCTCCGGGTCGGTGTGGATCCACTGGTGGTCGTCGGTGGCGTCGGCGAAGGTGTTCACCCGGTCCTGGGTGATCTCCCGCCAGCCGGTGCGGCCGAGGTCGGTGCCGGCCAGGGACTTCAGCTCGTCGAGACCGTGGGCGGTGGTGGGCATGGGGGTCCTTCCGGTGTTTGCGGCGCGGGTGTGCGGGGTGCGGGTACGCGGGTACGGGCCCCCGGGGTACGTGGGGTCAGCGTGGCGCGGGCGGGCGGTCGTCGTCGGCGCCGGCGGTGGCCGGGGCGTAGGCCGCGCGCACCGCGGGTTTGACCAGCTTGCCGGAGGCGGTGCGGGGCAGGGCCTCGGCGAAGACGACGGACTTGGGGATCTTGTACTTGGCCAGGCGGCCGCGCAGATGGCCGAGGATGTCCGCCTCCTCCGCGCGGGCCCCGGGTTTGAGGACGACGACGGCCCGGCCGACCTCGCCCCACTGCGCGTCGGGGACGCCGATGACGGCGCACTCCTCGACGGCGGGATGGCCGAGGACGGCGTTCTCGACCTCCGCCGGGTAGACGTTCTCCCCGCCGGAGATGAACATGTCCTTGACCCGGTCGACGATGTAGGCGAAGCCGTCCTCGTCGGTGCGGGCGACGTCGCCGGTGCGCAGCCAGCCGTCGTCGGTGACCGCGGCGGCGGTCTCGGCGGGCCGGTTCCAGTAGCCCGTCATGACGTTGGGCCCGGACACCAGGATCTCCCCCCGCTCCCCCGGCGCGGCGTCGCGGCCGTCGGGCAGGACCACGCGGGTGTCGGTGAAGAAGTGCGGCACCCCCGCCGAGCCGGCCTTGGCGGAGGTCTGCTCCCGGTCCAGGAAGAGGATGCCGGGGGATGCCTCGGTCATGCCGTAGCCCTGGGCGAAGGCCAGCCCGCGGGCGAGGTAGACGTCGATGGTGCGTTCGGGGACCGGTGCGCCACCGCAGTTGACGCTGCGCAGGCTGGTCAGGTCGGCCTCGGGCCAGCGCGGCCGGGCGGCGAGCGCGTCGTACATGGTCGGCACGCCGAACATGCAGGTCACCCGGTGGCTCTCGATCAGGTGCAGGACCCGGTCGGGGTCGAAGGCGCCGAGCAGGACGACCCGGCCGCCCTTGAGCAGGGTGGGCAGGCAGGTCATGTTCAGCGCCGCGGTGTGGAACAGCGGTGCGGTCACCAGCGTGACCTCGTCGGCGGCCAGGTCGAGGTCGACCAGGACGTTGACGCTATTCCAGACGATGTTGGCGTGCGAGAGGACGGCGCCCTTGGGCCGGCCGGTGGTCCCCGAGGTGTACATGATCATGCACGGGTCGTCGGGGGCCACCGGCTCGTCCAGCGGTTCGGTGCCGGCGGCGGCGAGCAGCTCGTCGTAGCCGAGGGCGCCGGAGCCGGGTCCCGCGAGGGCGATGCGGTGGGAGACGCCGGCGTCGGCGGCGGCCGCGGCGGCGGCCTCCGCCTGCTCGGGGGCGTGCACGAGGACGGCGGCGCCGGAGTCGGTGAGGTGGTAGGCCAGTTCGGGCGCGGTCAGGCGGGTGTTGAGCGGGACGAACACCGCGCCGAGGGCGCCCGCCGCGAACAGCGTCTCGAGGAAGGCCGGGTGGTTGGGGCCCAGGTAGGCGACCCGGTCGCCGCGGGCCACGCCCAGGGCGCGCAGGGCGTGGGCCAGGCGCAGCACCCGCTCGTGCAGGTGCCGGTAGGTGATCTCGCGGTCCTCGTGGACCACGGCGATCCGGTCGGGGGTCTTGCGGGCTCGGCGTGCGGGCCAGGAGCCGATGCCTTGGTTGCGCACGGCGGCCTCCGTTTCAGTCTGTGGTCAGGCCGAGCAGGCGGGCTGCGTTGTCCTTCAGGATCTTGGGGCGGACCTCGGGTCTGATGTCGAGCTTCTCGAAGTCGGCGAGCCAGCGGTCGGGGGTGATGACCGGGTAGTCGGAGCCGAAGAGGACCTTGTCCTTGAGCAGGGTGTTGGCGTAGCGCACCAGTTGCGGCGGGAAGTACTTCGGGGACCAGCCGGACAGGTCGATGTACACGTACGGCTTGTGGGTGGCCACCGCCAGCGCCCCGTCCTGCCAGGGGAAGGACGGGTGGGCGAGGATGATCCGCAGCTCGGGGAAGTCCACGGCGACGTCGTCCACCAGCATGGGGTCGGAGTACTTCAGCCGGATGCCTCCGCCGCCGGGGACGCCCGCGCCGATGCCGGTCTGACCGGTGTGGAACAGCGCGGGCACGCCGAGTTCCTCGATGGCCTCGTACAGCGGGTAGGCGAGGCGGTCATTGGGCGCGAACGCCTGGATGCTCGGGTGGAACTTGAAGCCCCGCACGCCGTGTTCCTCGACCAGGCGGCGGGCCTCGCGGACCCCCGCGCGGCCCTTGTGGGGGTCGACGGAGGCGAAGGGGATGAGGACGTCGGCGTGGGCGGCGCAGCTCTCGGCGACCTCTTCGTTGGAGATCCGCGGGTGCCCGGTGGCGTGCTCGGCGTCGACGGTGAAGACCACCGCGGCCATGCTGCGTTCGCGGTAGTGCGCGGCCATCTCGTCGATGGTCGGCGTGCGGTGCCCGTGGGCCTTGAAGTACTCCTCGGAGGCGCCGAACAGCTCGGGGCTGAGCGCGCCGTGGCCGTCCTTGGAGATCTCGGCGTGCGTGTGGACGTCGATGGCGACGAGCCGGCCGGGGTTCGGGGATGTCATCGTCGGCTGACCTTCCGTGGGCGGTGGGAGGTTCAGGCGCCGGGGGCCTGGGGGGCGGGGATGCCGTACGTCTGCGGCTCGCGGCCGACCGAGACGGGCCAGGCCGCGGCGATGTCGTCGGCGCTCCAGCCGCCGTCCCGGTAGGCGGTGGCGACCTCCTGCGGGTGCGACCACAGGGCCAGTTTGTCGCCGCCGATGCCGACGCACTGGCCGGTCACCGAAGCCGCGGCGTCGGAGGCGAGGTAGACGACGAGGCCGGCGACGTCCTCCGGGGTGCCGAAGCCCTCGGCCTTGCGCAGCCGGTCCGGCAGCGGCTCGCCGCGTTCCTCCCACGCCTCGATGTACGGGGCGAAGGCCGGGATGGTGCGGGTCATGCCGGTGGCGGCGACCGGGACCAGGGCGTTGACGGTGATGCCGGCCCGGGCCAGTTCCATGGCCCAGGTGCGGGTCATCGCGGCGATGCCGGCCTTGGCGGCGGCGTAGTTGGTCTGGCCGAAGTTGCCGCGCTGCCCGGCCGGGGAGCAGGCGGTGATGATGCGGCCGCCCTCGCCCTGTTCGCGCATCCGCACGGCGGCGGCCCGTACGCAGGTGAAGGTGCCGCGCAGATGGACGCGGACGACGTCGTCGAAGTCGTCGTCGGACATCTTCCACAGCACGCGGTCGCGCAGGATGCCGGCGTTGGTGACCATGACGTCCAGCCGGCCGAAGGCGTCGACGGCCCGGGCCACCAGCGCCTCGGCGACCTCGCTGGTCCCCACCGGGCCCACCTCGGCCACGGCCCGGCCGCCGGCCGCGGTGATCTCCTTGACCGCGTGCTCGGCGGCCTCTGCCGCCACGTCGTTGACGACCACCGCCGCGCCGGCGCGGGCCAGGGCGGAGGCGTAGGCGAATCCGAGGCCGCGTCCGCCGCCAGTGACGACGGCGACCTTGTTCGAGAGATCCATGTGTGCGCAGTCCTTTGCCTCGCGGGTGTGCCGACCCGGCCGACGTTAGGCGTATCTATTACCGCCGTCAATGGTGTGCCGAACTTTCTCTCCGCCCTACACTGAGCCGCGTGACCGGGACAGAGACCAAGCCCTCGGCGGGCCAGGAGGAAGGTGCCGCTGCGTCCGCGCGGCCGCAGACGCTGATGCTGAGCTTCCTGGGCCTGTACGTCCTGGAGCACGGCAGCGCGGTCTACTCGGGCAGCGTCATCGACGTGTTCGCGCGCGTCGGGGTCTCCGAGGACGCGGTGCGCTCCACGCTGACCCGGATGGTCAAACGCGACCTGCTGGCCCGTCACCGCCGCGGCCGCAAGATGTACTTCGGGCTCACCGCGCGCTCCACCGAGGTGCTGCGCGACGGTCACGACCGCGTCTGGGGCGCGGGCGCCGTCAACCGCGACTGGGACGGCACCTGGACCCTCGTGGGCTTCTCGCTGCCCGAGGCCTGGCGCAGCCAGCGCCACGACCTGCGCTCACGTCTGGTGTGGGCCGGCTTCGGCCCGCTGCAGAACGGTCTGTGGATCGCGCCGGGCCACCTGGACGTCCCCGCCGTCGTCGCCGGGCTCGGGCTGGAGGACCACCTCAACGTGCTGCGCGGACACGCGGCCGAGCCGACCGAGGCCGCGCAGCTGCTGCACCGGGCCTTCGACACGGCCGGCATCGCCGGGCGCTACCGTGCCTTCCTCGACCAGTGGGACCGCCCGGACCCGCTGCCGTCCGCCCCCGACGACCTGGCCCGGCAGCTCCTGCTGCACACCGACTGGCTGCAGGTCGTCCGCTCCGACCCGCGTCTGCCCGCCGAGCACCTTCCCGCGGACTGGCCCGCCATCCGCGCCGAGCAGGTCTTCCGCGCCCTGTCCGCCCAGTACGACGCCCCGGCCAAGCAGCTGGCCGACGCGGTACTGGACACCATCCCGGCGGAGCCGGCGGCCGGGCGGGACTGAGCGGGGCGGGGGCGGCCACGACCGCCCCACGGGCACGACCGCCCCACCAGTACGGCACCCCTCCACGGGTATGGGCCGTCCCACGGAGACGGTCCGCCCTGTCGTCGCGGCCACGGACAGCCGTACGGCCAGGGGCCCGCGAACGTTCGTCCGACTGGGGGCCCGCAAACGTTCGTCACTTCATTGACCGCCGTCCACGATCGGCCCTATATTCGGCGCACCCGCCGCTGGGACCGGGGCTCCGCGGACCCTTCCGCCCCGCCGTCCGCCTGCCCATCGGCGGCTCACGGACACCCGCACGGCCGGCACAGCCCGCCGAACAGCACCCCGAGGCGCCCTTCGGCGGTCGTCCCCTCGCCCGCACGCCCTTCGTACGCCGCTCCCGTACCGACACGCGCTCCCGTTGGCAACGCCTTCCGCACAGACACGCCCACCCGCCGCACAGCCCCGTCCGCCGTACAGAGATGAGCCCGCACATGCCCAAGTCCGCGCTCGGCGCGGCCGCCCTGGCCGCCGCCCTGGCTCTCGCCGCAGCAGCGCCCTACGCGCTCGAACAGCGCCTGTACGACCTGCTGACCCGGCACGCCCAGGAG
>NZ_JACBWZ010000347.1 GCF_013870595.1 Streptomyces sp. WELS2
TCGCGGTCGGGCGCGGGCTCTCCAACGCGCGGATCGCCGCCGAGCTGTTCCTCAGCGTGGCCACCGTCAAGGCCCACGTCTCCCGCGTCCTCGCCAAGCTCGGCCTCGACAACCGGGTGCAGATCGCGCTGCTGGTCTACGACGCGGGACTGCTGGACGGCGACGGCGACGGCGGCGAGGGCGGGGGTGCCGGCGCCGGTGGTCTCTAGAGCGGCCGGCCGGGATCGCGGTCGCCGGAAGACGCCGTCGTCACCGACCGGTCGCGAATATGTCCGGACAACCTGACTACACGACTTCCCGTCAACCAGGCACCGGACTACGCTCGGCCCCGTGCCGAAACCAGATGTGGGCCCGACCGTGGCGCTCGACCTCCGCGTGGACCGTAGTTCCCCGGTGCCGCTGTACTTCCAGCTCTCCCGGCAGCTGGAGTCCGCCATCGAGCACGGCAGCCTCACCCCGGGCAGCCTGCTCGGCAACGAGATCGAGCTGGCCGCGCGGCTCGGACTGTCCCGGCCGACCGTACGCCAGGCCATCCAGGCCCTCGTGGACAAGGGGCTCCTCGTCCGGCGCCGGGGCGTGGGCACCCAGGTCGTGCACAGCCAGGTCAAGCGCCCGCTGGAACTGAGCAGCCTCTACGACGACCTGGAGGCGGCCGGTCAGCGCCCCGCCACCCGCGTGCTGGTGAACACGGTCGTACCGGCCCCCGCCGAGGTCGCCGCCGCGCTCGGCGTCCCCGAGGGCGATGACGTGCACCGCGTCGAACGGCTCCGCCTCGCCCACGGCGAACCCATGGCCTACCTGATCAACCACCTGCCGACCGGCCTGCTCGACCTGGACACCGGCCGGCTGGAGGCCACCGGCCTGTACCGGCTGATGCGGTCCGCCGGGATCACCCTGCACAGCGCCCGCCAGGCCATCGGCGCCCGGGGCGCCACCGCCACCGAGGCCGAGCGGCTGACCGAGCCCGAGGGCGCCCCGCTGCTGACCATGCGGCGCACCACCTACGACGACACCGGCCGCGCGGTCGAGCTGGGCGACCACACCTACCGCCCGAGCCGCTACTCCTTCGAGTTCCAGCTGCTGGTGCGGCCTTGACCGGGCCCCGGTATTCGATGAGATGTCCGGACAAAGCGACCGTCCTTCGGTCCCCGGTCGTGCCATGCGCGGTCGGCATGTCCGATACTGAAGTGTTTGGGGCAGGTGAAATCGCCGCCGGGACGCACCCACGGTGAGGTCGCCCGCCCCTTATGTGCGTCGCAGCAGAGCAGCGGACGTACGTCGGAGCACAGCAGAAGCGGCAAGAAGGGCACGGCCTCGTGGCACGGTTTCGGACCTGGGTAGGCATAGCGCTGGCGGGGGCACTCTCCGTGTCCCTCGCGGCGTGCAGCAGCACCGGAGGAAAGCGGGCGGAGGACGCCCGCAAGGCCGCCGCCGCCCAGGGCAGGGCGGCGGTGAACACCCCGCGCTGGACCTTCGCGATGATCACCCACTCGGGGGACGGCGACACCTTCTGGGACATCGTCCAGAGCGGCGCCAAGCAGGCCGCCGTCAAGGACAACATCAACTTCCTGTACTCCCACGACGACGAGGCCCAGCAGCAGGCGCAGCTGGTGGACGCGGCCGTGGACAAGAAGGTCGACGGCATCATCGTCACCCTCGCCAAGCCGGACGCCATGAAGGCCGCCGTGGCCCGTGCCGAGAAGGCCGGCATCCCGGTGATCACGGTAAACTCCGGCTCCGAGGAGTCCAAGGCCTTCGGCGCCCTCACCCACATCGGCCAGGACGAGACCATCGCCGGCGAGGCCGTCGGCGAGGAGCTGAACAAGCGCGGCAAGAAGAAGGCCCTGTGCGTACTGCACGAGCAGGGCAACGTGGGCCACGAGCAGCGCTGCGACGGCGTCGCCAAGACCTTCCGCGGCAGCTTGGGCAAGCTCTACGTCAACGGCACCAACATGCCCGACGTGCAGTCCGCCATCGGTGCCAAGCTCCAGGCGGACAGGTCCATCGACTCCGTCGTCACCCTCGGCGCGCCCTTCGCCGACACCGCCGTGAAGGCCAGGACCGACGCGGGCAGCAAGGCCGAGATCGACACCTTCGACCTCAACCCCAAGGTCGCGGCGGCGCTCAAGGACGGCACCCTCGGCTTCGCCGTGGACCAGCAGCCGTACCTCCAGGGCTACGAGGCCGTCGACCTGCTGTGGCTGTACAAGTACAACGACGACGTCCTCGGCGGCGGCAAGCCGGTGCTGACCGGCCCGCAGATCGTCACCAAGGACCAGGCCGCCGAGCTGGCCCAGTACACCGACCGGGGTACCCGATGAGCACGGTCACCGATCACAAGCCGCTCGACGAGAGACTGCTGCCCGCCTCCCCGCTGCGCAAGCTGCTCGCCCGCCCGGAGCTCGGCTCGGTCGTCGGCGCCCTGGCCGTCTTCCTGTTCTTCGCCTTCGTCGCCGACGGCTTCCTGCGCGCCACCAGCCTCAGCACGGTGCTGTACGCCTCGTCGACCATCGGCATCATGGCCGTACCCGTCGCGCTGCTGATGATCGGCGGCGAGTTCGACCTCTCGGCGGGCGTCATGGTGACGTCGTCCGCGCTGATCTCCTCCATGGTCAGCTACCAGATGACGGCGAACACCTGGGTCGGCGTCGGTGTGTCACTGCTGGTCACCCTGGCCGTCGGCGCCTTCAACGGCTTCATGCTCACCCGCATCAAGCTGCCCAGCTTCATCATCACGCTGGGCACCTTCCTGATGCTGACCGGCATGAACCTCGGCTTCACCAAACTGATCGACGGCACGGTCTCCACCAAGACCATCGGCGACATGGAGGGCTTCTCCAGCGCCCGTGCCGTCTTCGCCTCCACGCTCACCATCGGCGGCGTCGACGTGAAGGTCACCATCCTGTGGTGGCTCGGCCTGGTCGCCCTCGCCTCCTGGATCCTGCTGCGCACCCGCACGGGCAACTGGATCTTCGCCGTCGGCGGCAACGAGGACGCGGCCCGCGCGGTCGGCGTCCCCGTGGCCCGTACCAAGATCGGCCTCTACATGGGCGTCGCGTTCGGCGCCTGGATCTCCGGCCAGCACCTGCTCTTCTCCTTCGACGCCGTCCAGTCCGGCGAGGGCGTCGGCAACGAACTGATCTACATCATCGCGGCCGTCATCGGCGGCTGCCTGATCACCGGCGGCTACGGCAGCGCCGTCGGCTCGGCCGTGGGCGCGCTGCTGTTCGGCATGACCAGCAAGGGCATCGTCTTCGCCGAGTGGAACCCCGACTGGTTCAAGTTCTTCCTCGGAGCGATGCTGCTCCTCGCGACCCTGCTCAACGCCTGGGTCCGCAAGCGCGCGGAGGCGACCACATGACCCTCGTCGAGCTGACCGACGTCAGCAAGCACTACGGCACCGTCCGCGCCCTGGAGGGCGTCTCCCTGGAGGTCCACGCGGGGGAGATCACCTGCGTCCTCGGCGACAACGGCGCGGGCAAGTCGACCCTGATCAAGATGATCGCGGGCCTGCACCGGCACGACGGCGGCACCCTGCGCATCGAGGGCGAGGAGACCACCCTCTCCTCCCCGCGCGAGGCCCTGGACCGGGGCATCGCCACCGTCTACCAGGACCTGGCCGTGGTCCCCCTGATGCCGGTCTGGCGCAACTTCTTCCTCGGCTCCGAGCCCCGCAAGGGCGTCGGCCCGTTCAAGCGCATGGACATCGACCTCATGCGCCGCACCACCCGCGAGGCGCTGCTGCGCATGGGCATCGACCTCAGGGACGTCGACCAGCCCATCGGCACCCTCTCCGGCGGTGAACGCCAGTGCGTGGCGATCGCCCGCGCGGTCCACTTCGGCGCGAAGGTCCTCGTCCTGGACGAACCGACGGCCGCCCTGGGCGTCAAGCAGTCCGGTGTGGTGCTGAAATATGTGGCCGCGGCACGCGATGAGGGCCTGGGTGTTGTTCTGATCACCCACAACCCGCATCACGCGTATCTCGTAGGCGACAGGTTCGTGCTCCTGAGGAGGGGCACGATGGTGGGAAATTACACACGTGACGAGATCACCCTGGACGAACTGACCCAGCAGATGGCCGGCGGCTCCGACCTGGACGCCCTGCGCCACGAACTGCAACGAGACTGAGACGAGACCGAAGGGACGCGCAGCCCCTTCCCGCCCCGACCCGCACGGCACCCGGCGTGAGCGTGCGGCAGAATCGACCAACGATGAGCACCTACCGCGACCTCCCCGCCCCCATCGGCTCCCGCCGAGCCCCCGTCCTGCGCACCGTCGGCACCAGGGAGCGCCGGTCCCACCTGACCGCCCCCCGTGTGCCCACGGTCGGTATCGACATCGGCGGCACCAAGGTCATGGCGGGCGTCGTCGACGCCGACGGCAACATCCTGGAGAAGCTCCGCACGGAGACCCCGGACAAGTCCAAGAGCCCCAAGGTCGTCGAGGACACCATCGTCGAGCTGGTCCTGGACCTCTCCGACCGGCACGACGTGCACGCGGTCGGCATCGGTGCCGCCGGCTGGGTCGACGCCGACCGCAACCGCGTCCTGTTCGCCCCCCACCTGTCCTGGCGCAACGAACCGCTGCGCGACCGCCTCGCCAGCCGGCTGTCCGTGCCGGTCCTGGTGGACAACGACGCCAACACCGCCGCCTGGGCGGAGTGGCGCTTCGGCGCCGGCCATGGCGAGGACCACCTCGTGATGATCACCCTCGGTACCGGTATCGGCGGCGCCATCCTGGAGGACGGCCAGGTCAAGCGCGGCAAGTTCGGCGTCGCCGGGGAGTTCGGCCACATGCAGGTCGTGCCCGGCGGCCACCGCTGCCCGTGCGGCAACCGCGGCTGCTGGGAGCAGTACAGCTCCGGCAACGCGCTCGTCCGCGAGGCCAAGGAGCTGGCCGCCGCCGACTCCCCGGTGGCCTACGGCATCATCGAGCACGTCAAGGGCAACATCGACGACATCACCGGCCCGATGATCACCGAGCTGGCCCGCGAGGGCGACGCGATGTGCGTGGAACTGCTCCAGGACATCGGCCAGTGGCTCGGCGTCGGCATCGCCAACCTGGCGGCGGCCCTCGACCCGTCCTGCTTCGTCATCGGCGGCGGCGTCTCGGCCGCCGACGACCTGCTCATCGGCCCGGCCCGGGACGCCTTCAAGCGTCACCTCACCGGGCGCGGCTACCGCCCCGAGGCCCGCATCACCCGCGCCCAGCTCGGCCCCGAGGCGGGCATGGTGGGCGCCGCCGACCTCGCCCGGCTGGTCGCCCGCCGGTTCCGCCGGGCCAAGCGGCGCCGGGTGGAGCGCTACGAGCGCTACGAGCGCTACGCCCAGGCCCGCCGCGACCGGGACACCGCATGACGCCCTCGCTGCCCCACCAGGCCGGTCCGCCGTCACGGCCGGACCGGCCCGCCGAGGACCCCCGGCACAAGACCCGGCGCCGGGCCCTCACCCTGCTGATCATCGTGCTGCTCATCGGCGTACCGGCCGGCTATCTGGTGATCTCGGCCAACCAGAGCCGCGACAGCGGCAAGGACAAGGAGGCCAAGTACTCCGCGACCGGCCTCACCGCGGGCTGGCCGTCCAAGGTGCAGCGCCGCCTCTACCAGGTGTCCGTCCCGCACCCCGCCGAGGACGTCGCCTACTACGAGACGAACAACTGGAAGACCAGCCGCCTCTACGTCCAGTTCCGCACCAACCCCGCCGGTCTCGACAGCTTCCTGGGGACCATGGGCGTACGCCGGGAGCAGCTGCGGAAGGGCGAGATCGCGATCGGCGAGCGCGACCGCGAGGTCAGCGGCTGGACCTTCGGCGGGCGCGGACCCTGGTGGGGGCTGACCCACGAGCAGAAGAACCCCGCGCCCACCCAGGACGTGGTCGTCGACCTGTCCGACCCCCAGCTCCCGCTGGTCTACGTCGTCTCCCGCACGGTCCCCTGACCAGCGGCCCCGGCCAGGGGCCCCGGCCGGGCTCCGGAGCCGATTGTCAGACCCCGCCCGTAGAGTCGAGGACGAGTCGAGGACGACCGGTGCGACGCACGGGCGGGAGGTGGCAGGACGGATGACGAGCACGACGGCCGCGGTGGCCGAGCACACGGAGGGTTCCCGGGAGACACGGGCCGGGCACCCGGCCTGGGTGCGCCTCGCGTGCGTCTATCTGCCCGCGCCC
>NZ_JACBWZ010000348.1 GCF_013870595.1 Streptomyces sp. WELS2
GACGGCGTCGCGGAAGTCCAGCGCGTCGGGCACCGGGACGAGTTCTCCGGCGGGCGCGGTGGCGAGCTCGGCGTAGCCGCCGACACCGCCGGTCGTGGCGAGCACCCGGCTGCCGACGAGCGCCGTGTCGACGCCCGCCCCGGCCTCGATCACCTCGCCCGCGATCTCCTTGCCGAGGATCACGGGCAGGGGCGCGCCGCCCAGGGCCCCGCGCATCATGCCGGAGCGGACCTGGGTCTCCAGGAACTGGATGCCGACGGCGGCCACCCGGATCGTCACCTCGCCCCGGGCGGGGCGCGGGTCGGGTACCTCGGCCACGGTCAGCCGGTCCGGAGGACCGAAATCTTTCAGCAGGACGGCACGCACCTGTCCTCACTCCTTCTTGGTGGATCGTGTACGGATTACTCGTCCGCGACGACGGGGACGAGCAGATGGCTGTCGAACCGGCCGCCGGTGTGGATGACGTGGTCGCCGGCGTTGCGGGTGACGCGGTGTCCGGGCAGCACACCGGTGACGACATCGCCCGCCTGGACGACGACTTCGAGGCTCTCGCCCGGCTCGAAAAGGGTCGACGAGGGCCAGATCTCGATGTCGAGGGCGACCGGGACGCCGGGTTCGAGGAGCTGCTCGCGGTCGTGCCGGTGCCAGGGCTGCCACGGCGTGGAGCGCTGCTCGTCCAGGGCCCGGTGGCTCGCCCTCAGCCAGCCGAGGGCGACGGGGCCGTTGTCGTACAGCGCGAAGAACGGGAACGGCACCTCCCGGCCCGCGGCGTCCTTCTTGCGCAGCGCGACGAAGACGTCGGCGTCGTCGGAGCCCCGGGCCTCCAGCCACAGCCGCAGCTTGGCGTGGCCGGTGAGCCGGGTCCGCTCGGTGAACCGGTGGCTGAAGCGCGTCCCGCCGACCCCGTCGCCGTCCTGGACCGGGTAGCTCACCTCGGCCTCGGCCAGCGGCGGCTTGTCGGCCAGGGTGCCCGTGGCCGCGTCCAGGTGCAGCGGCACGTACTCGGTGCGGGCGATGGGCCACTCCCGCTCCTCGGTGACATAGCCGGCGTTCGCCCGTTCGCGCACCTCGGTGAGCACCTTCGGCCGCTCGGTCCAGCCGTTGTCCTCGCCCTTCAGCGCCCAGTCGAAGAACTTCAGCTGACTGGCGACGTTCTCGGGCCGGTAGTAGTACTCCCAGGTCTTGCGGCCGTGCACCTCCAGCCACTTGTGGGCGGAGGAGATGCGCTTGAAGCCCTCCAGGGTGCCGCGCCCGTGCAGGCCCTGGTTGGACCAGCTGGCGACGACGTACGCGGGCACCTCGACGTTCTCCAGGACCGCTCGCTTGGCGTCCCAGTACGCGTCGTCGAAGGGGTGCTCGGCGGCCAGGCGCTCCAGGTCCTCGACGCGGGTGGAGGAGTAGCCGAGGCTGTGCCGGGCGAACACCTCCATGAAGCCGGTCTCCGGGATGCCGCCGTGGTAGGCGATGTCCCGGTAGAAGTCGGTCAGGCCCTCCCACGGGTTGATGGCGGCCAGGTGCGGCGGCCTGGTGGCGGCCACCCGCCACTGGGCGATGCTCAGGTACGAGACACCGGACAGCCCGACCTTGCCGTTGGACCAGTCACGGGTGCCGGCCCACTCGATCGCGTCGTGGAAGTCCTGCGCCTCCTGCTCCGAGGCGAGGGTGTAGTCGCCGGGAGTGCTCCAGGTGCCGCGCGGGTCGACGTAGACCACCGCGTAGCCGTGTCCGCACCAGAACAGCGGGTCCGGGGCCTCGATCGCCGCGTACGGGGAGACCCAGGACGGGTCGACGCCGCTGGCGGCGCTGCGGCTCGGGGCGGTGCTGCGGCCGCCGTGCTTGCCGTAGGGGCCCCAGGAGATCAGTACGGGCAGCGGGGCGGTGCCGGGGTCGGCGGGCCGGTGCACGTCGGCGTACAGGACGCTGCCGTCACGGACCGGGATCTCGACGTCGCGGTCGATGCGCATCCCGTCGGCGACGCGCGAACCGGGCGCGAATCCCGGGTAGTTCCCGTCGGCGAGCGGGTTGGGCTCGCGGAAGTGCAGGTGCGGGTAGGTCAGTTGGGGCTTTTCGCTGCTCAACGAGGTCTCCTTGTAGGAAGGTCGGCCGTCAGGAGCGGTTCTTGGCGACGCGTGGCAGGACGAGTGCCGACACCGCGCCGAGGACCACGAAGGCCGCGGCCACCAGGAAGGCCAGGCCGTAGCCGGAGACCAGGTTGTCGGAGGTGGGCTGAGTGTCACCGGAGAGCGACTGGATACGGCTCGTCGCGATGGTGGTGAGGATGGCGAGGCCGAGGGCGCCGCCGATCTGGCGTGAGGTGTTGAGCAGTCCGGAGACCACTCCGGCGTCGGCGGGCGCGACCCCGGAGGTGGCGGCCGCGGCGACGGGGGTGAAGACCAGTCCGACGCCCAGCGCCATCAGCATCCCGGGCAGCACGACCATCAGCACGAAGTTGCTGTGCGGACCGAGCTGGGACTGCCACACGAAGCCGGCGAGCGCGCTGAGGGCGCCGGCCAGGATGAGCGGACGGGTGCCGGCCTTGGAGATGAGCCGGGAGCTGAGCCGCGCCCCGGTCATCACCATCAGTGTGTGCGGCAGGAAGGCCAGTCCGGCCTGTACGGGGCTGTAGCCGCGCACGTTCTGCAGGTACAGCGAGACGAAGTACCACATCGACAGGAACGCGGCGTTCATCAGCAGCCCCACCAGATTGCCGCCGGCCACCGAGCGGGCACGCAGCAGGCCGAGCCGTATCAGCGGAACCTTGGCGACGCGCTCCTCGACGAGGCAGAACAGCGCGAGCAGCACCAGGCCGATGATCAGCGGCGGCAGCACTTGCGGCGAAGTCCAGCCGTACGACGCGGTGTTGACGATGCCGTAGACGAGGGCGAGGAGGGCGAGGGTGACGGTGGCGGCGCCCAGGAGGTCCAGCCGGCGCGGCCCCTCGCCGCGCCGGTGGTCGAGGTAGCGCACGCATCCCGCGATGAGCGCGATGCCGATGGGGATGTTGACCAGGAGGATCCAGCGCCAGGACAGATAGCCGGTGAGCAGTCCGCCGGCGATGGAGCCGACCGCGCCGGCGCCGCCCGCCACCGCGCTCCACAGACCCAGCGCGGAGGCCCGTTTGGGTCCTTCGGGGAAGGTGGTGGTGAGCAGGGCGAGGGTGATCGGCGACAGGAAGGCGGCGCCGACGCCCTGCACGACACGGGCGACGATCAGGACGCCGGGGCTGCCCGCGAGGCCGCCGACCAGGCTCGCCGCGGTGAACACGGCGATGCCGGCGATGTAGACGCGTTTGCGGCCGAGGAGGTCACCGGCCCGGCCGCCGAGCATGAGGAAGCCGGCGAAGGCGAGCGTGTAGGCGTTCACGACCCATTGCAGGCCGGTGTCGCTGAAGCCGAGGCCGGTCTGGATGGACGGCAACGCGACGTTCACGATGGACACGTCGAGCAGGACCATGAACTGGCCGAGGCAGGCGAGGGTGACGATCACCCAGGGTGGTGCGGCGCGGCCCGGGAACCGCCGGGTGCCGGAGGCCGCGGTGGCCGCGCCGCCGCCACTCGCGCCGTCCTGGGTCCCTAAGTGGGTCACGGTCCCTACCCCTTCTTCTCGATCGCTTCGGCGAAGGCCGCCAGATGTGTGGCCAGGCTTTTGATGTCGGCGGTGCTCCAGTCCTCCATCAGCTCCGCCACGATGGCGGCCCGGGCCTGCCAGAGCTTGCGGACGGCCTGCTTGCCGGTCCGGCTGACGGTCACCAGCTGGGCGCGGGCGTCCGCCGGGTCGGGCTCGCGGACGATGAAGCCGCGCGCCTCCAGCCGCTTGGCGGGCGGCGTGAGCGTGGACTTGTCCACCTCCATCAGGTCCGCCAGGACCGACAGCCGCACGGGTGCGTGCTGGGAGATCTGGGCGAGCAGCGTGTAGTCCCCGATGGACAGTTCGAGGCCGGAGGCCGCCATGATGCGGCGCCTGGCCGCCGTGGAGAACATCCAGTTCCCCACCACGGCAAGGGCCGACGCCACCTCACCGGAGACACCGCGCTGCTCGTCCGGTTGGTCTGGTGGAGTGGCTGACGTG
Source organism: Streptomyces sp. WELS2 (assembly GCF_013870595.1). GTDB lineage: Bacteria > Actinomycetota > Actinomycetes > Streptomycetales > Streptomycetaceae > Streptomyces. The sequence continues at coordinate 4,069 of NZ_JACBWZ010000348.1, forward strand.
CGTCCCATGTCCGGCACCGATCTCCGCTCGGTTGGTTGTGACAAACCAACTATTACTCGGTGGCCCGGTCCCTGGCAAGTACGTTCTTGCTCGATCCGGCCTCCAGCCGACTGCGAGCCAGGCTTGCGAGCGTCGCCGTACCGCAGTCGACATCAGCCCGCGAGGTGCACAGTGGAATTCGGAGTGACCTTCTTCCCGACCGTGGGTCCCGCCGACAAGGACGGCGCGACCTACTACGACGAGGCACTGTCCGTGGCCGAGCACGCCGACGCGCTCGGCTTCCAGCACGTGAAGATCGTCGAGCACTACTTCTTCCGGTACGGCGGCTACAGCCCCGACCCGGTCACCTTCCTGGCCGCCGCGGCCGCCCGCACCCGCCGCATCCGGCTGATCACCGGCACCGTGCTGCCCGCGTTCACCCACCCCGTCAAGCTCGCGGGCAAGCTCGCCATGCTGGACAACCTCTCCCACGGCCGGCTGGAGGTCGGCTTCGGGCGGGCCTTCCTGCCCGACGAGTTCGCGGCCTTCGGCGTGTCCATCGACGACAGCCGCGCCCTGTTCGAGGAGAACGTGGAAGCGATCCGCCGCCTGTGGACCGAGGAGGACGTGGTCTGGGAGGGACGCTTCCACAAGTTCGGCCCGGTCACCCTGCAGCCGCGCCCGGTGCAGCGGCCGCACCCGCCGACCCATGTCGCCACCGCCATGAGCCTCGAGTCCTGCGAGTCCGCCGGGCGCGCCGGCCACCACCTGCTGCTCGTGCCCGCGACCTCGTCCGTGGAGAAGGCCCAGGAGATGCTCGGCGCCTACCGGGCGGCGCGCGCCGCGGCGGGCCACGAGGGGCCGGGCCGCGTGCAGTTCAGCTACCCGACCTACGTCGCCGAGGACGGCGACGAGGCCCGCCGCCTGGCCCGCCGGGACGACGAGGCGTACAACCAGCGCATGGCCGAGGCCGTCTCCGCGTGGGGACGCGTCTCCAGCAGCGCCTACCCCGGTTACGAAAGGATCCTCGAGGCCACCCGCACCTACGACTTCGACAAGAAGCTCGAGGCGGACAAGCTGCTGGCCGGGTCGCCGGCCGAGGTCCGCGCCCAGATCGAGCGCATCCAGGGCTGGTTCGGCCCGGACGTCACCCTCAGCCTGACCATCCACTCCGGGCTGCTGCCGGTGGAGGTCGCCAAGCGCTCGACGGAGCTGTTCGCGCGGCAGGTGGCACCGCACTTCGCCAGGCCGGCCCGATGACCGGGCCCGTACGCACCGTCACCGTGGTCGGTGCGGGCACCATCGGTCTGGCCTGGACCACGCTCTTCCTCGCCCACGGCCTCGACGTACGGCTGAGCACCCGCAGGACCGACGCCGAGCGGGCGGCGCGTGAGGCGGTGGAGCTGTTCGCCCCGTCGCTGCCCTCGCCGCCCGCCGATCCCACCCGGCTGCTGGACCGGCTCACGATCGAGCCGGACGTGGCCAAGGCGGTCGCCGGCACCGACCTGGTGCAGGAGAACGTACGCGAACAACTCGCCCTGAAACAGGAGCTGTTCGCCGAGGCCGAGCGGGCCGCTCCCGACCACGTACTGCTGCTGTCGTCGTCCTCGTCGCTGTCCGCGGACGCGCTGGGCGCCACCATGGACGACCCTTCGGGGCTCCTGGTCGGCCACCCGTTCAATCCGGCCCATCTGATGCCGCTGGTGGAGCTGGTCCCGGGCACCCGCACCCGGCCCGACGCCGTCGAGCGGGCCGCCGCGTTCTACCGGTCCCTGGGCAAGGTGCCGGTCGCGCTGCGCCGCCCCATGGCCGGAACCCCCGCGAACCGGCTGCAGTCGGCCCTGTTCCGGGAGGCCGTGCACCTGGTGGCCGAGGGGTATCTCACGGCCGAGGAGGTCGACGCCGTGGTGACCGGCTCGATCGGGCTGCGCTGGGGGGCGGTCGGGCCGTTCCAGGCGTTCCACCTGGGCGGCGGCCCGGGGGGTCTGCGGCGGATGCTGGGCGCCGTCGGGAACCGGATGGCCGCCGAGTGGGAGCACCTGGGCACGCCCGCGCTCACCGACGACGTCGTGGGGACGCTCGCCGCGCAGACCGAGCGG
>NZ_JACBWZ010000349.1 GCF_013870595.1 Streptomyces sp. WELS2
AGCGCCTCCCGCGCGGCGGGGTCCATGGCGGCGAGGACCACGGCGAGCGCCTGTGATCTGCGCTCGGCCACCTCGCTCAGCACCTGCCGGCCGCGCCCCGTGAGGACGAGCTGCACCTCGCGCCGCCTGTGCGGATGCAGCAGCCGCTCGAGCAGGCCCGCCGCCTCCAGCCGGTCGCACAGCCGGCTGGCGGTCGGCGGACCTATCTCCATGCCCTCCGCCAGCGCGGTGAGATTGAGCCCCGGCTCCGCCTCCAGGATCCGCAGGGCCCGCAACTGATGCGGGGACAGCCGCAGACTCGCGCCCTGGGCGGCCACCGCCCACAGGTTCGCCAGACCGTCCACGGCATCGGCGATCTCCCGCGCGACGGCCAGGAGATCGTCCCCCGGTCCGTTCGGCTGGTCGTCCCCGATGTCGCCGAGACGAGTCACGAACACATCGCTTTCAGTAATGGCCTGCCCACACCGATACCACCTTCATTCACACGCGGTACCCGACGAGCCGCCGTACAACCACCTCCGGCCGGGCCATCGTAGGGACTCCGGACCGCGCGCCCGGAAGGCGGAGTGGCCGGAAATCGTGGGCTCAAACGTCCGGTCCGCACCGTGCGGCCGCCCGGTCCGTCCGCGGGGGACGGATCCGCCGGAGACAGGTCGGAGCGGTGCCAGTAGGCTTCGTTCGTTGCCCTATGGCAATGATGAGCACCGATAGGCTCGGCCAAGGCGTTGGAGGGGAAGCGGGGACGGATGCTCCCAACACAGCACGGGCTCGCCGGAGTACGCGTCACCCACGGCCCCGACACGGCGCCGGAGGCCGGCCGGACTTGGCAGGAGCCCACGGTGCTCCTGATCGAGGACGACGAGGCGGACGCCCTGCTCGTGGAGGAACTGGTCGCCGACTGCTCCCCGGGGATGCGGCTCACCTGGGTGCGCTCCCTGGCCGAGGCACGCGCCGCCCTCGCGGCCGAGGCACCGGACTGCGTCCTGCTGGACCTGCACCTGCCCGATTCCCACGGGCTGGAGGGCGTGGCCCGGATACGGCGGCACGCGGACGTGGCGGTCGTGGTGCTGACGGGACTCGCCGAGGAACGCACCGGACTGGCGGCGGTCGCCGCGGGAGCGCAGGACTACCTGGTCAAGGGCCGCGTCGACGCGGAGCTCTTCGGCCGGGCGGTCCGGTACGCGATCCAGCGCAAGCTGGCGGAGCAGGCGGCCGCGGCCCTCCAGGCGGGCCGGCTGCGGGCCGAGGAGAACCGGCGGCTGGAGCGCGGGCTGCTGCCCACCCCGCTGCTGCGCGGCACGACCGGCCCGGAGGTGGTCGCCCGCTATCTGCCGGGCCGGGAACAGGCGCTGCTCGGCGGCGACTTCTACGACGTCGTGCAGACCCCGGACGGCCACGTACACGTGCTGGTCGGCGACGTCTCGGGCCACGGCCCCGACGAGGCGGCGCTCGGCGTGGGGCTGCGCATCGCCTGGCGCACGCTCGTGGTCAGCGGCGCGACCGGAACCCGGCAGCTGAGCACGCTGGAGGAGATACTCGTGGCCGAACGCACCGGCCAGCAGATCTTCGCCACGCTGACCAGCCTCGAACTGCCGCCGGACGGCCGCTCGGCACGGGTGATGCGCGCGGGCCACCCGGGGATGCTGCTGCGCTCCGGCGACCGCGTGGACTGGGTCGAGGTGCCCGGGGGACCGGCGCTCGGGCTGCTGCCGGCCGGCGCGGCCCACTGGCCCGTGGCGGACCTCACCCTGCCCGCCGGCGCGGGAGTCGTCCTCTTCACCGACGGCCTGTTCGAGGGGCGGACCGGACACGGCCGCGAACGCCTCGGCGAGCAGGGGCTCCTGGAACTGGCCCGGTCGATCGCGACCCTGCCCTCGGAGGCGTTCGTGGACGAACTGATCGGCCGCGCCGAGGCGCTGGCCGAGGACCACGGCGGTCTCGCCGACGACGTGGCCGTGCTGCACCTGCGGTGGCACCGGCAGCCCGGAGGAGACGAGGAACAGTGACACGGACGACACCCCCCACATCCCCCGGCCCCCGCCGGCGCGGCCGGATCACCGTGCAGGGCTGGTTCCACCTGGCCCTCGCCGTGATGATCACCCTCGTGGTCGCGGGCTCGGTGGTCGGCGCCGAGCTGCTGGCCCGGACCGCGCGCGTCTCCGACCAGCTGTCCGAGCACATCCAGCCGGCCCACTCCGAGGCGCTGCGCCTGCAGAACGCCCTGCTGAACCAGGAGACCGGAGTCCGTGGCTACGTCCTCGCCGCGGACCGGCAGTTCCTCGCCCCGTACACCGAGGGCCGGCGCGCCGAACGCGACTCCGCGGCCCGGCTGGAGCGTCTCGTCGGCGACCGGCCGGTACTGCGCCAGGACCTGGAGGCCATCGAGCGGGCGGCGGCCGACTGGCGGCGCAGATACGCCGCTCCCCTGATCGCGGGCGTCACCCCGGGCGCTCCCCGCCCGGCCGGCCAGAGCACCACCGAACGCGGCAAGGCGGCCTTCGACCACATCCGCGCGCTGTTCGGCACCCAGAACAGGCACCTGGCCGAGGCCCGGCAGCACAGCAGGAGCGAGCTCGCCCACATCCGCACCGTGCGGAACTGGGTGCTGGGCGGCATGGTCGCCGCCTTCCTGCTCACCGCGGTCGTCCTGGCCGTCCTGGTCCACACCCTGGTCGCCCGGCCCCTGGACCGCCTGCGCACCGCGTCGCGCCGCGTGGCCCAGGGCGACTTCCGGCACCGCATCCCCGCCGAGGGTCCCGCCGACATCCGGGCCATGTCCGACGACGTCGAGGCCATGCGCCGGCGCCTGGTGACGGAGCTCGACGCCTCCCGCGTCCAGCAGGAGCACCTCACCCGGCAGGCCGCCGACCTGGACGCCCAGGCGGTGGAGCTGCGCCGGTCCAACGCCGAGCTGGAGCAGTTCGCCTACGTCGCCTCACACGACCTGCAGGAGCCGCTGCGCAAGGTCGCCTCCTTCTGCCAGCTGCTGGAGAAGCGGTACGGCGACAGCCTCGACGAACGCGGCACGCAGTACATCGCGTTCGCCGTGGACGGCGCCAAGCGCATGCAGATCCTCATCAACGACCTGCTCACCTTCTCCCGGGTCGGCCGGGTCAACGACGCCCACGTCCCCGTGTCCCTGGGGCAGACCCTGGACAAGGCCCTGGCCAACCTCGCGGCGGCGGCCGAGGAGTCCGGCGCCGTCATCGAGCGCCCCGACACGCTGCCCGAGCTCACCGGCGATCCGACGCTGCTGGTCATGCTGTGGCAGAACCTGATCGGCAACGCCATCAAGTTCCGCCGTCCCGACCGCGCCCCCCGGATCAGCGTCACCTGCGAGCCCGAACCCGGCACCGGCGAGGGCGAGGGCGAGGTCGGCACGGCGGTGCGGCTGAGCGTGACGGACAACGGGATCGGCATCCCCGAGGAGTTCGCCGAGAAGGTCTTCGTCATCTTCCAGCGCCTGCACGGCCGGGACGCCTACAGCGGCACCGGCATCGGCCTGGCCCTGTGCAAGAAGATCGTGGAGTTCCACGGCGGGCGCATCTGGATCGACACCGGTCACACCGACGGCACCCGCTTCTGCCTCACGCTGCCCACCGCACCGGCCGGCGGCCCCGCGTCGGACGGCGCGACGGCCACCGCCCCCACCACTCCGGAAGGACAACCCGCATGACCGCGCCCGCCGCACAGCCCGTCGAAGTGCTCCTGGTCGAGGACGACCCCGGCGACGAGCTGATGACCCGGGAGGCGTTCGAGGACAACAAGATCGGCAACACCCTGCACGTCGTCCGCGACGGCGAGGAGGCCCTGGACTTCCTCTACCGCCGGGGCGCCCACACCGGCGCCCCGACCCCCGACCTGATCCTGCTGGACCTCAACCTGCCCAAGTACGACGGCCGGCAGGTCCTCGAACGCATCAAGTCCGACCCGGACCTCGCGCACATCCCCGTCGTCGTCCTGACCACGTCCTCCGCCGAGGAGGACATCCTGCGCAGCTACCGGCTGCACGCCAACGCGTACGTCACCAAGCCCGTCGACCTGGACCAGTTCATCGCCGCGGTCCGGCAGATCGACGAGTTCTTCGTGACGGTCGTACGGCTGCCGACGCAGAGGTGAGACGGGCTCACCCCGGTGCTCACCCGCTGCTCACCCGGTGGCGAGCATCCCCGAGCGCAGCCGCGCCACGATGCGGGAGATGAGCCGGGAGACGTGCATCTGCGAGACGCCCAGCTCCTTGCCGATCTCCGCCTGGGTCCGCTCCTCCACGAACCTCAGGTGCAGGATCCGCCGCTCCCGCTCGTCCAGCCCGGCGACGAGCGGGGCGAGGGCGTGGAAGTCCTCGACGAGTTCCAGCGCGGTGTCCTCCTCGCCGATGAACTCCGACAGGGCCGCCTCGCCCTCCTCGGAGTCGCCGGTGATCGCGGCGTCGAGCGAGGCGGAGTTGTAGCCGTTCGCCGCGATCTGGACCTCCACCACCTGCTCCTCGGTGAGGTTCATCAGGGCGGCCAGCTCCGAGACCCTGGGGGCGCGCCCCAGCCGGCTGCGCAGCTCCTCGCTCGCCTTGGCGAGTTCGGTACGGGCCTCCTGGAGCCGGCGCGGCACGTGCACGGACCAGGAGGTGTCCCGGAAGAACCGCTTGATCTCACCGACGATGTACGGCACCGCGAAGCTGGTGAACTGCACGTCACGGGAGATCTCGAACCGGTCGATCGCCTTGATCAGGCCGATCGTGCCGACCTGGACGACGTCCTCCATGTCCTGGCCGCTGTTGCGGAACCGGCGGGCGGCGAACCGCACCAGCGACATGTTCATCTCGATGAGCGTGTTGCGCGCGTACTGGTACTCGGGCGTGCCCTCCTCCAGTACGGCGAGCCGGTCCAGGAACGTCTTGGTCAGCTCACGGGCGTCCTGGGGTGCGATCTTCTGGGGATCCGCGATCTCCGGCAGCTCCGTACCGGAGCCGGTCGCCGTCCCGACGAGTGCCGTCGTCATCCCAGGCCCTCCCTGCCATCCACGCCCGCCCCCGGTGAGCAGGCCCGCACGAGCGCGCCTACCCGGCAACCCCCGCCTCATGTCCACGAACCGCTCCGGATCTCCACGGGGTGCCGGGAGAGCAGCCACCCGATGACGGGCCGCCCGCCCGCTCACCCGCCCTCGCGCGGACCGGACGTGCGGCCCGGTCGTCCCCGGGGGTCCGCTCAGGAGAAGACGACGGAGCGCAGCAGCAGCCGGTCGGACGCGCCCGCGCCCGGCCGCAGGGTGTAGTAGGTGCCGCCTTCGCAGCCGGCGTCGAGGAAGACGGTGGCGGTGGAGTTCGTGAGGTTCTTCGGCGCCCGAGACACCGTGCCGGGCTCGGCGGCGGGCGTCGGGAGGTCGACGCACCGGCCGCTGGGCGGGTTGTTCAGGAAGCCGACGGCGTCGTACCCCTCGTCGGTGGTGTAGGTGTAGCGGAACTGGCCGGTCGCCGCGGAGGCCGGCCCCGGAGCGGTCAGCAGCAGGACGAGGGCGCTGCAGGCGGCACCGGCGGCCGCCGTGAGGGAACGGAGAGACACAGGGCTTCCTTCGGTCGGGTAACCGTCACGGTCAGTCCCAGCGATGCCCAGGCACCCGCGGGTTAGACGCGTTGTCCCCCGAACGGGTCTGCCGAATCGTTCCCTTGCGGTGATGGCGACGGGCGGCGAGTGCCGGGAGGAGCGGTCACCTCTCCCGGCGCGCGCGCCGAGTGCCCACGACGGCGGCGAGCAGCAGCACCTCGAGGCAGCTCATGGCGATCACCGTGGACCAGGACTCACCCGCCCACCACCGGCCGGCCAGGCAAGCGGCCCCCAGCACCGACACGATCCCGCCCAGGGCCGTCCACTTGCGTGCTCCTCGCGACATGCCCCCTCCTTACATCCCGCCGAGCCCCCCGCACAAGCGAGCGAACAGAAACGCGCGGCTGCTGCACTCCACCGACAGCGGCCGCATCTTCACCACGCTCAGGTCGGTCCAGTACGTCGACCGTCCCGACGAACGGAGGAACCCCAGCCCACGTGCGGCTGGGGTTCCTTCGGTGTGGGGTGGGCGGGTCAGTGCTTCAGGGTGAGGACGCCCGGACGGTACGGGAGTTTGTCGTAGGGGGTGTCCACCGGTGTGTTGGC
>NZ_JACBWZ010000035.1 GCF_013870595.1 Streptomyces sp. WELS2
GCCCGCGCCGACGCGGACGCCGCCCAGGCCGACAAGCTCAAGGCGGACGCGGCGGTCAAGACCGCCACCCGCGCCGTCGCGGAGGCCGTCAAGTCCTCCCAGAACGCCGCCGCCGAAGCCAAGACGGCTGTCCAACTCGCCGACGAGGCCGACAAACACGCCAAAGACGCCAAGACGCAGGCGGACACCGCCCGCCAGGAAGCGGACAAGGCCGTGGCCGCCGCGGCGAAGGCCGCCGGATTCGCCCATGTCACCGCGCAGGCAGCCGTGGACGCCCATACGGCGGCCCAGCAGGTTGCCGCTCCCGCCAACGACGCGATCCAGCTCGGTTCCCCCTACGCCGGCACCGACTCGGCCGCCGGGCTCGTCATGCTGACCGGTCAGGCCTCGAAGACCATCGCCGAACAGCAGCAGGCCGTCGCCGACGCGCACGCCAAGAAGGCCGCCGCCGAGGCACAGGCCGCCAAGAACCTCGCCGACCAGGCCAAGGGCGACGCGAAGGAGGCCTATCAGCACGCGGCCAACGCCGCCCAGCACGCCTCAGACGCCCGTACCTACTCCAAAGAGGCCTTGGACTACGCCGCCGGGGCAGCCAAGGCCGCATCGGCCGCCGCCTCGTCCCTGGCCCGCACCACCGAGTACGACAGGCAAGCCACCGAGGACGCCGAGGCCGCCGACAAGGCGGCGGGCAGGGCCGAGAGTCACGCCACGGACGCCCGCACCTCCGCCGACGCCGCCGAACTGGACGCCGAAGCCGCCCGCTCGGCAGCCGTCCAGGCCGAACAAACGGCCGAGGACGCCCGAGCCGCAGCCGACCGCGCCGACACCGCCGCGACCGAGGCCGAGCAGGCCGCGAAGGACGCCGGCGAATACGCCCAGCAGGCCCAGGCCGCTGCCGACAGGGCCGAGAAGGCCGAGAAGGCCAGGCGCATCGACACCGGAACCGTCGCCGACGAACGCGGCTCCCTCGGCAACGTCTTCTACGTCATCGACCGCGTCGAACAGGCCGGCGCCCCGGAGGTTGTCAGCAAGACGAAGAGCTGTGACAACTGGATCAGCAAGTTCTACTACACGGGCGACTGCACGATCACTTCCAGGATCCTGTTCACGGCGACCCTCGACCTGTATCTCTGCACCGAGGAGGACCCGAACCCGCAGCCGTTCACCTGCCCGACCGACGACACGGACTACCTGGGCCAGGTCAAGGTCAACAACCTCTCCCAGACGGTCTCGCACACGATCACGATCGAGGAGTTCCAGGAGAACATCGACCCTGTCGACATCCTCTTCGGCAGCTGGATCAAATGCGCCCAGAAGATCGTCCCTGGCGGCGAGACCGGAAGCCTGGGCGGATGCGCCTGGGCGGCCGTGGACGTCATCTCCCTGTCCGCAGGCAGGATCATCCGGCCCATCGCCGAAGCCCTGCGCGCCGTGGACGCCGCGTTCGTCACCGGCGTCGGCGTCCGGGACGCGTTCCAGACCCTCAAGGCCCTGGAAGGCGTGGACGCGGCGGCGGTGGCCGCGATCGAGAGGGAGGTCGAGCTATACGAGGATTTGGTGACCTCGTGCAGCCGCAACAGCTTCCCGGGCGGTACTCAGGTACTGATGGCCGACGGGACACACCGGCCGATCAAGGACGTCGGGGTGGGGGATCTGGTGCTGGCCACCGATCCTGCCTCCGGTCAGGCATGGCCTGAGCCGGTCACCGACACCTTCAGGCACGACACAGACCACTTGACCGACATCACCTTGACCGGCGGCGGCACTCTGACGAGCACGACCGGACACCGCGTCTACGTGGCCGAGCACGGCTGGGTCCACGTATCCGACCTGCGCGTCGGGGACAGACTACGCACAGCCGACGGTGTCCCACAGGCCATAACCGCTCTGCGCAACCGGGCCGATGGGGCTTCACGGCGGGTTTTCGACTTGACCGTGGAGGGCCTGCACACGTTCTACGTGCGCTCCGGCGGCCGGCACGCGAGGGACTTGCTGGTCCACAACTGCGTGAACCTCAGTGACGAGGTCGCTTACCCGGAATCAGGTGCACACACGCTTTCCAAGCACGTCAACCGCACTCGAAGTGAGGCCGAAGCGGACGCCAGGGAGAATCTGCACAAGGGTCTGGCCCCGATCAGCACGGTGTGGACCAACGCCGACGTCGCTCAACAGGCCGTCGATCGGGTGCTCGCCCAGTATTTCTTCCCCAACGGCAAGAAGAACGCCGCCAGACGTGCCGCGCTGGACAACTTCTTGGCCAAGCGAGGAAAGTGGGCGCAAGAGACCGAGTTCACGATCACGGGCAAGTGGGACAAGTACGAATCGCTGGGCACCGTGTACAAAGCGAGCGGTTCACCGGAAGCCGCAGGGAACCAGGTCCGAGTGGTCCTCAAAAGGCTTCCGGGCAAGAAGGGCCATGACGGGTTCATCGTGTACACGTCGTATCCGATGCCCAAGGTGTAGCCGCGGCAGGTACCGGAGCACATGGCGTGAACGCCTGACATCCACCCCGGGTGGGCCGGCCCCGGTCAAGGGGCGGACCCACCCGACGTCCTCTTGAGGCAAGGCAGTCCATCATGGCGAGACAACGTGAGCAGTACGGCATTTTCTACGAGGACGACTTCGGCCTCAGCGCACTCGCCGAAAGGCTGTCGGCAACGGACGGGATCCCCGACGAGGCGCAGTTGTCGCACCTCGCGTCCGAAGTCGCCGCTGCCGCTGAGGGCGAGGGCGCCGTCGAGCTCGGAGTGGACGTGCGCTGTCTCACGGATTCCCCGTTGCCGGACGACACCATCCGCACGGTGTGGCTCGCCGCCACACACGAACGCTTCGATCCGGCACAGTGCGAGGCAGGTGTCCGAGGGTGGCTGCGCCGGCTCGCCGAGCGCTGGCCGGGAACCCGGCGGGAACGGGCCCCCGGTGCCTGGCTCACCCGGCCAAGCCTTGACGAAGAGGAGCTACGCACGGCCGTCGCCGAGGAGATCCGCGCATCGTCGGACGCGCTGAGCCAGGCCATCGCCAAGAGCGCCCCCGTCGCACTGTCGCCCGGCGCAGCGGCCGAATCGCTGGAGGCGGTGGCCCGCCAAGGCGACGGTGACCTGGCGCTCCGGCTCTTCCTGCGTGTGTTGAAGGTGTACGGCGTCCCGGTCGGCAAAGAACAGTACGACCGGCTCATGGAGTTGGACACTGCACTCGGCTTTCCCGGACCATTGGTGTACGACGGCCTCAACGTGCTGTGGCCCCCCATCGACCCGGCGCGCCGCGACGCCTCGGGCGATTTCGGTCTCTCAGCGCTCACCTCGTGGTTCGAACCGGCCTGGCAGGAGGACACCGCGCGCGAACGTGTCCAGCGAGCCGCGGCCGCCGACGACAGCGCCCAGACTCCGGGCTCGGCTGCGGCACTGCTGCTCGCGGACGTACGTCGTCTGATCGACTCCCCGCTGCCCACCGAGACGATCAAGGTTCTGTGGCTCTCCGCCTCGGGCCGGGGCTACAACATCGATCACCTCGGAATCGACGCGAGGGACTGGCTCCGGTTGGTCGAGGGCGTGTGCGAAGAGCACCTGAGGGAGATCGCCCCACGGTACCGCCCTAGCGCACCGCCCGTCCGCACCGATGTGCGAGACGCCGTGCTACGGGCGGTGCGAGAGGCGGCACCGCTGCTGACGGACGTGCTCATCAGTCCATATTGGGAGCCGATTTCCGGTGGGAGGGCGCTGGCCGCCGTCGAGGAGGTCGTCACCGGTGTGGACGCCGACCTCGGCTTCCGGCTGCTGTTGCGGTTGCTCCGCGTGGCCGCCGTGTCTCTCGGCCGAGACCAGTACAGCCACTACCAGGCGCTCGGCAGGCGGTTGGGCTACGGCGAGGACCACCTAACCGAGGCACTGGAACAGCTTGTCGTCATTCCCGGAGGGTCGGGATGACGTTGAGGACACAGCAGGCCGACGGGCACGTGACGCACCCCACCCCACCACCCCGTTCAAACTCCGTTAACAATGGACTGTGATCTCACCGGTCTCCCCGATGCCCCGGAGCGCCCACCGGCACAGGCCGGAGGCGACTCCCTACGTCGATCTCACCCGCGCCGAGTGGAGCGCGCTGCGCGACAAGACGCCGTTGCCGCTCAGCGCCGAGGAGGTGGAGAAGCTCCGCGGTCTCGGTGACGTCATCGACCTGGACGAGGTGCGGGACATCTACCTCCCGCTCTCCCGGCTGCTGAACCTCTACGTCGGCGCCACGGACGGTCTGCGCGGCGCGCTGAACACCTTTCTCGGGGAGAAGGGCTCCCAGTCCGGCACCCCGTTCGTGATAGGTGTCGCCGGCTCCGTGGCCGTCGGCAAGTCCACCGTCGCCCGTCTGCTCCAGGCCCTGCTCTCGCGCTGGCCCGAGCACCCCCGCGTGGAACTGGTGACGACGGACGGCTTCCTGCTGCCCACCCGGGAGCTGGAGGCCCGCGGCCTGATGTCGCGGAAAGGTTTCCCCGAGTCCTACGACCGCCGGGCCCTGACCCGTTTCGTCGCCGACATCAAGGCCGGCAAGGCCGAGGTGTCCGCGCCGGTCTACTCCCACCTGATCTACGACATCGTGCCCGGCGAACGCCTCGTCGTGCGCCGGCCGGACATCCTCATCGTCGAGGGCCTGAACGTCCTCCAGCCCGCCCTGCCCGGCAAGGACGGCCGTACCCGGGTCGGTCTCGCCGACTACTTCGACTTCAGCGTGTACGTCGACGCGAGCACCGAGGACATCGAGCGCTGGTACCTCAGCCGCTTCCGGAAGCTGCGCCGGACCGCCTTCCAGAACCCGTCGTCGTACTTCCGCAAGTACACCCAGGTCTCCGAGGAGGAGGCCCTGGACTACGCGCGCATGCTCTGGCGGACCATCAACCAGCCGAACCTGGTGGAGAACATCGCCCCGACCCGCGGCCGGGCCACCCTCATCCTGCGCAAGGGCCCGGACCACAAGGTGCAGCGGCTGCGGCTGCGCAAGCTGTAGCCGGTCCGGTTGGATGGGCGCATGCTGCATGTGCGCCTGATCACCCCGGCCGGGCAGACGGAGGAGGTGGTGCGGCTGATCGAGCGGACGGTCGGCACCACCCACCTCGTCGTGCTGCCCGGTACCGCCCGCGACCCCGTCGGCGACCTCGTCCTGTGCGACGTGGCGCGCGAGGCGGGTGACGAACTCATCGCCGGGCTGCGACGGCTGGGCCTGGAGGACACCGGTTCCATCGCCGTGGAGGACATCGGCCTGTCGCTGTCCCGGCGGGCCGAGGAGGCCGAGGAGAAGGCGCCCGGCGAGGGCGCGGACGCGGTGCTGTGGGAGGGCCTGATCGAGGCCACCCACGAGGAGTCGACGCTCTCGGTCACCTACCTCGCCTTCATCACCCTGGCCACGATGATCGCCGCCTGCGGTGTGGTGCTGGACAACGCGATCCTGATCGTGGGCGCGATGGCGGTCGGCCCGGAGTTCGGCCCGCTGGCCGGCATCAGCGCGGCGCTGGTGCGGCGCCGCCCGCGCCTGGCCTGGCGCTCACTGCTCGCGCTGCTGGTGGGCTTCGCGGTGGCCATGGCCCTGACGTCCGCCTTCAGCCTGCTGATGGACGCGGCCGGGCTGTTCAGCCAGGACCGGCTGGAGGGCGCCCGGCCGAACACCGGGTTCATCTACGCCCCCGACCGGTTCTCGTTCGTCGTGGCCGTGCTCGCCGGCATCGCCGGCATCCTGTCCCTGACCTCCGCCAAGTCGGGCGCGCTGGTGGGCGTGGCCATCTCGGTGACCACGGTCCCGGCCGCGGCCAACGCGGCGGTGGCGCTGGCCTACGGCGACACGTCCCAGACCAGCGGCTCGACCGTCCAGCTCCTGCTGAACCTGGTGGGCATCGTGGTGGCGGGAACCGTCACCCTGCTCGCCCAGAAGTACTTCTGGGAGCGCCGGCGGCAACGCCCCTGAGGGGCGCGGGCCCCGAGCCCCCGCCCCGGACCCCGGTGTTACCCCAGCGCCGCCTTCACCGCGTCGGCCAGCCGCCCCGCGACCGCGCGGGCCTGCTCGATGTCCGCGGCCTCGACCATCACCCGCACCAGCGGCTCGGTGCCCGACGGCCGCAGCAGCACCCGCCCGGTCCCGCCGAGTTCCCGCTCCGCCTCGGCGACCGCGGCGGCGAGGTCGGCGGACGTCTTCACCCGCGACTTGTCCACGTCCGGCACGTTGATGAGCACCTGCGGCAGCCGCTCCATGACGGAGGCCAGCTCCCGCAGCGTACGGCCGGTCTGCGCGACCCGCGCCGCCAGCAGCAGGCCGGTCAGCGTGCCGTCGCCGGTGGTGGCGTGGTCGAGGATGATGACGTGCCCGGACTGCTCGCCGCCGAGGGCGTAGCCGTGCTCCTTCATCTCCTCCAGGACGTACCGGTCGCCCACGGCGGTCTGCACGAGCCGGATGCCCTCGCGTTCCATCGCCAGCTTGAAGCCGAGGTTGGACATCACGGTGGCCACCACCGTGTCGGACGGCAGCGCGGACCGCTCCCGCAGCGCCAGCGCGAGCACGGCGAGGATCTGGTCCCCGTCCACCTCCTCGCCGGTGTGGTCCACGGCCAGGCAGCGGTCGGCGTCACCGTCGTGCGCGATGCCGAGGTCCGCGCCGTGCTCGACGACCGCGGCCTTGAGCAGGTCCAAGTGGGTCGAGCCGCAGCCGTCGTTGATGTTGAGCCCGTCCGGCTCGGCACCGATCGTGACGACCTGGGCACCGGCCCGGGCGAACACCTCCGGCGAGACCCCCGAGGCCGCGCCGTGTGCTTCGTCCAGGACGATCTTCAGGCCGTCGAGCCGGTTGGGCAGCACCGCCAGCAGATGGGCGATGTACTGCTCGAAGCCCTCGTCGTACGACCGTACGCGGCCGACGCCGGCCCCCGTCGGCCGCTGCCAGGGCTCACCGTGCCGGTGGGAGTCGTAGACCGCCTCGATCCGGTCCTCCAGCTCGTCGGCGAGTTTGTGGCCGCCGCGGGCGAAGAACTTGATGCCGTTGTCCGGCATGGCGTTGTGGCTCGCGGAGAGCATCACGCCGAGGTCGGCGCCGAGCGCGCCGGTCAGGTGCGCCACCGCGGGCGTCGGCAGCACGCCGACCCGCAGGACGTCGACGCCCGCGCTGGCCAGGCCGGCCACCACCGCGGCCTCCAGGAACTCCCCGGACGCGCGCGGGTCCCGCCCGACCACCGCCGTCGGCTTGTGGCCCTCGAAGGTGCCCGCCTCGGCCAGCACATGCGCCGCGGCGACGGAGAGGCCCAGCGCCAGCTCGGCCGTCAGATCCGCGTTGGCGACACCGCGCACGCCGTCCGTGCCGAAGAGTCGTCCCACTTGTCCTCCTGAGGAAGCATCGTTGTCGGAAGCGGACCGCGCCGCGTCGGGGTGGCAGGCGATCCGACATCCGATCACACAAGCCTTTGAGCGTCTTGTGCCGTTATACGCCCTTGGCTGGGATAAGCGAACGCCCCGGGGCACATGTGGCGTGCCGCCGGGGCGTTCGGAGTACGCGGGGCCGAAGCCCGTACCACGTACGAGCAGGCAGCGAAGCTTAGCGCTTGCTGTACTGCGGAGCCTTGCGGGCCTTCTTCAGACCGGCCTTCTTGCGCTCGACCGCACGGTCGTCGCGCTTGAGGAAGCCGGCCTTCTTCAGCGGGCCGCGGTTGTTGTCGACGTCGGCCTCGTTCAGCGCGCGGGCGACACCGAGGCGCAGCGCACCGGCCTGGCCGGAGACACCGCCGCCGGCGATGCGGGCGATGACGTCGTAACGGCCGTCGAGCTCGAGGACCTTGAACGGCTCGTTGACTTCCTGCTGGTGCACCTTGTTCGGGAAGTAGTCCTCGAGGGTGCGACCGTTGATCTTCCACTTGCCGGTGCCCGGGACGATCCGGACGCGGGCGATGGCGTTCTTGCGGCGGCCCAGGCCGGCGGCCGGCTGGGGCTCGCCGAAGCGGGAGGCCAGGGACTCCGAGGTGTACTCGCCCTCGACGGGGACCTCGGACTCGGTGGTGTAGCTGTCGATGTCAAGCTCTTCGAGCGGCTGCTCGGCAGTGGTCTCGGCCACGATTCTCCTCAGATTCTGTTCAGTCTTAGGGGGTGGCCGGACTTACTGCGCGACCTGGGTGATCTCGAACGGCACCGGCTGCTGGGCCGCGTGCGGGTGCTGGTCACCCTTGTAGACCTTCAGCTTCGAGAGCATCTGACGGCCCAGGGAGTTCTTGGGGAGCATGCCCTTGACGGCCTTCTCGATGGCCTTCTCCGGGTTCTTGTCCAGCAGCTCGTCGTAGCGGACGGAGCGCAGACCACCCGGGTAGCCGGAGTGGCGGTAGGCCATCTTCTGGGTCCGCTTGTTGCCGGACAGGTGCACCTTGTCGGCGTTGATGATGATGACGAAGTCACCAGCGTCGACGTGCGGCGCGTAGATCGGCTTGTGCTTGCCCCGGAGGAGGGTCGCAGCAGTGGTGGCGAGACGGCCCAGGACAACGTCCTGAGCGTCGATGACGTGCCACTGGCGCGTCACATCGCCGGGCTTGGGGCTGTACGTACGCACGGTTCGTAGCCTTCGCTTCGAGTGAATGGTCCT
Source organism: Streptomyces sp. WELS2 (assembly GCF_013870595.1). GTDB lineage: Bacteria > Actinomycetota > Actinomycetes > Streptomycetales > Streptomycetaceae > Streptomyces. Next base: position 8,590 of record NZ_JACBWZ010000035.1, read on the forward strand.
AAACAAGGTCACCGAAACGATCACGACAGCCTTGACCCACGGCGGCGACGCAAACCGCGTACGTGGGGTCGCTGGTCATCGGCCCGGTGGACCGGTGTAAGGGCCCGTCCCGTGAGAATGAGCAAGCCAATACACAACGAAGAAGCAGGTTACCGGCTGGCCCCCGGGCGGGTCAAAACGAGGCGGGCCGCCGCACGGCCCCCGTGCCGCCGGGCCCCCGTCTAAGATGCGCCCCATGAGTTACGGGCAGGGGGGACCCCAGTCTCAGTGGGATCCCTGGAAACCGCATTCCCAGCAGCCGTGGAACAGCGGAGAAGACGACGGGACGCCCGACTGGGCCGCGCTCGCCGAGGCCTCCGAGACCCGGAACAAGCGCCGCAAGATGCTGTTCATAGCCGGCGGGGCGCTGGCCACGGTCGCGATAGGCACCGCGGTCGCCGTGGCCGTGGTCTCCGCGAACGGCGGTGACCCCGAGGCCGGCCCGAGCAACCTGCCCGCCACCGCCTCCATACCCGCGACCGGCACCGCGACGCCGTCCTTCGAGCCGACCAGCGCCCCGCCGCCGCTGAACCCCGCGGACTTCATATCCAGCGCCGAGAAGGACACCGCTCCGCTCGGCCCCGACACGCTCTTCCCCGGCAAGCAGCTCACGCTCGGCGACACCGTGTACACGAAGGGCGCCACGGACGACACCTCGGCCTGCGCCTCGGTCGCCGGCGGCACCCTGCCGCGCGTGCTCACCGCCAACGGCTGCACCCGCCTGCTGCGCGCCACCTACACGCACGGCGACATCGCGGTCACCGTGGGCGTCGCCGTCTTCGACGACGCGGCGCGGGCCGGCCGGGCCAAGGCACAGACCGACGACCGCTCCATCGTCCGCTCGCTGTTCGGCAAGGGCGGCGTCAAGCCCTTCTGCGACGGCGCCTTCTGCCGCTCCACCCGCAACGCCTACGGCCGCTACGCCTACTTCACCATCTCCGGCTTCACCACCGGCAAGGACGTCACCAAGAAGGACACCGCCGTCTTCGGGGCCGGCAACAGCCTGGCCCAGTTCACCGTGAACCAGATCCACCGCCGCGGCCAGGAGCAGGCCCAGGCCGCCGCCCGGTAGCCGCCCGGAACGCTAGAACCTCTTCAGCCGCAGCCGCAGCGGCAGCACCGCCGACTCCAGCTGGGTGCGCAGCGTCATCTTGGACTCGCCCTCGGCGCGCTCGGTGAACCGGATCGGGATCTCCACTGCCGTGTGCCCGGCCCGGACGGCCCGGTACTTCAGCTCCACCTGGAAGCTGTAGCCGGCGCTGTCCAGGGACGCCAGACCGACGTCCCGCAGGGTCCGCGCCGACCACAGGTTGAACCCGGCCGTGATGTCCTGGATGTCGGTGCCGAGGACGGCGCGCGCGTACCGGTTGGCGAACCGGGACAGCAGCACCCGGTGCGCGCCCCACTCCTCGTCCAGCGAGCCGCCCTCGACATAGCGGCTGCCGACCACCAGCCCGGCGCCGGAGTCGAGGGCCGCCCGGAGCATGCGGGGCACCGCCTCCACCGGGTGGCTGCCGTCGGCGTCCATCTGGACGACGTACTCGGCGCCCTCGTCCAGGGCGGCGGACATCCCGGCGGTGTACGCCCGGCCCAGCCCGTCCTTCTCGGTGCGGTGCAGCACGCTCATCCGGGTGCGGCCGCCGGCGTTGTACTTCTCGGCGAGCTCCTCGGCGATCCGCCCGGTGCCGTCCGGGCTGGAGTCGTCGACGATCTTCAGCCGGAGCCCGGCCAGCTCCAGCCCGAGCACGGCCTCGGCCATCCCCGGCAGGTTCGCCGCCTCGTTGTACGTCGGCATCACCACGGTGACCCGGGGCTCGCTCTGTGCCATCACTGTCCCTCCCCTGCGGGCGCCGGCCTGCCCGGTGCCCGGAACCGCCAGCCCGCCGCGGTCCAGCGGTCCGCGTCGAGCCCCCCTCGCCCGTCCACGATCCGCGGCCGGGCCACCAGCGCGGCCGCCCGCTCCGGGTCGATCTCCCGGAACTGCGGCCACTCGGTCAGATGCAGGACCAGGTCGGCCCCGCGCAGCGCGTCCTCGACGGTGTCCGCGTACCCCAGCAGCGGGAACGCCTTGCGCGCGTTGTCCGCGGCCTCGGGGTCGTACACGGTGACGTCGGCGCCCTCCAGCCGCAGCCGGGCGGCCACCGCCAGCGCGGGCGAGTCGCGGATGTCGTCCGAGCCGGGCTTGAAGGCGGCGCCGAGGACGGCGACCCGGGCGCCGAGCACCGCCGGCCCGCACAGCTCGCGGGCCAGCTCCACCACCCGGTCCCGGCGCCGCATGTTGATCGCGTCGACCTCGCGCAGCAGCCCGAGCGGGACGCCCAGCTCGCCGGCCCGGTGCGCGAAGGCGCGGATGTCCTTGGGCAGACAGCCGCCGCCGAAGCCGAGCCCGGCGCGCAGGAACTCCGGCCCGATCCGGTCGTCGTGGCCGAGCGCCTCGGCGAGGGTGCGCACATCGCCGCCGGCCGCCTCGCAGACCTCGGCCATCGCGTTGATGAAGGAGATCTTGGTGGCGAGGAAGGCGTTGGCGGCCGTCTTGACCAGTTCGGCGGTCGGGAAGTCGGCGGTGACCAGCGGGGTGCCGGCGGCCAGGACCGGCGCGTACACGGCGCGCAGCACGGTCTCGGCGCGCCGTGACGCGACGCCGAACACCAGCCGGTCCGGGCGCAGCGTGTCCTGGACGGCGAAGCCCTCGCGCAGGAACTCCGGGTTCCAGGCGATCTCCGCGTCGTACGTCCGGGCCAGCCGCTCGGCCGTGCCGACCGGCACGGTCGACTTGCCGACGAGCAGCGCGTCCGGCGCCGCGTGGGCGGCCAGGGCCGCGAAGGCCGCGTCCACCTGGCTCAGGTCGGCGGCGTCGGAGCCGGCGCGCTGCGGGGTGCCCACGCAGACGAAGTGGACCTCGCCGAAGGTCCCGGCCCGGGCGAAGGACGTGGTGAACCGCAGCCGGCCGCTCGCGGTGTGCCGCGCGACCAGCTCGGACAGGCCCGGCTCGTGGAAGGGCACCCGCCCGGCGCCGAGCGCGGCGGCCTTCTCCGGGTCGGTGTCGACGCCGAGCACCTCGTGGCCCAGTTCGGCCATGCAGGCGGCGTGGGTGGCACCCAGGTAGCCGGTGCCGATGACGGTGAGCCGCATGGGGACGGCCTTTCTCGCTTCGGACCTGCCGTCAGGAGGTCTTGGTCCAGATGCGGTAGTGACCGGTGCCGCTGGAGTTGCGGAAGGGCAGGTCGGCCAGGAGCCGGTAGTGCGGGTTGCCCTTGACCGCGTCCGCGACGACGGTGTCCACCCGGGGGTTGGTCAGGCCGTCCAGCACGATCAGGTCGAACTCGCCGTCGCGCAGCGCCGCCCGGTAGGCGTCGTCACCCTTGTGGTACGTGCCCTTCTTGTCCGTGTACTCCAGGGCGAACACGCCCTGCCACTGCCGGTGGGTGGTCTTGTCCCGCAGGTAGTAGACGGGCACCTCGGGGGTGGAGGCGAGGTAGTGGCCCTTGCGGTCCACGTGGGAGTCGATGACCTGGATCATCTTCGAGGAGTCGGGCCAGACGCCGAAGCGCCAGTCCGCCTGCGAGATGCCGAGGCAGAGCGTCGCGGTCCACAGCATGATGCCGAGCTGGGGGTAGCGGAAGTGCGCGCCGATCAGCCGGGTGACGCCCACGCCGGCCATCGGCGCGGCGAACAGCAGGCCGAAGCCGACGTGCTTGAACAGCGAGACGACGGTGCCCAGGTGGATCTGGTAGGCGGGCGCGAGCAGCGCGGTGCCGCACAGCACCAGGCCGAGCAGCGCCCGCCAGCGCCAGCCGGGGTTGCCGAGCCGCTGGGCGGCCGGGGACTCGTTCATCCGGCTGCGCCGCACATAGGAGACCGCGCCGCCGACGGCGGTGAGGAACATCAGCCCGCCCCACTCGGCGGACCGCTGGAGCAGGAAGGCGGCGCTGTCGGTGCCGTGGTCCCGGTCGGTGGTGGTCTGCCGGACACCGTCCATCAGGTCGGTGCCGTACATTCCGGCCCCCAGCAGCGCGCCGATGCCGAGCGCGAGCAGCAGCATCCGGAGGAACGCCTTGCGCCCCTGGTGCGGCCAGCCGGTGAGCAGCGCGAGCACCACGATGGTCGGCAGGTACAGGCCGGCCGCGTACTTCACGCCGACGGCGAGGACGGCGACGGGGACGGCGAGCAGCACGGCGGCCACCGGCGCCCGGTCGGTGCGTACGACGATCCAGGTGGCCAGGGCCAGCAGGAACACCGCGGCGGCGTCGTAGGTGGCGAAGTAGCCCATGACGACCGTGGACTGCACGACGGCGAACAGCGCGGCGCCGGCCAGCGCGGCCCGCTCGTTGAACAGCCGCCGGGTGAAGGAGTACAGCAGCCCGGTGGTGCCCAGCATGAACGCCAGGCTCAGCAGGCGTGCCCCGGTGAGTCCGAGGACGTCGTCCACGGCGGCGGCGAGCACCGGGTACAGCTGCGGGGAGCCGGAGAAGTAGGCCGCGTAGTCGACGGGCAGCGGGGTGCCGTGCAGCAGGTGCTGGAGCTCGGCGTGGCCGGCCGCGAGGTAGAGGGCCTCGTCCTGGAACGCGGTGTTGGCCAGGCGCAGCGAGAGCACCGCCTGGACGGCCAGCACGCACAGCAGCACGGCCCGGCTGACCCAGGCGCGGCGTCGGCTGGCGGCCATGTCCCAGCCGACCTCGGGTGTCTCGGGCACGTGGTACCCGGGCTCGTCGGGCGCGGCCGGCTCCTGCCCGGCGGCCGGCTCGGGGTACGCGGGCTGCTCGGGGTAGGCCGGCTGCTCGGCGGGCTGCTGGTACGCGTGGGCCCCGGGGTCGTACCCGTACCCCTCGGGTATGCCGTACTCCTGGGGCACCTGCTGGTAGCCCTGCGGGCTGTCGTACTCCTGGGGGACGGGGTGGTAGCCCTGCGGGGTGTCATACCCCTGCGGGACGGGGTGCCCCTGTGCGACCCCGTGGTCCTGCGGGGTGTCGTACCCCTGGGGGACCTGCTGGTAGCCCTGCGGGACCTCGTGGCCCTGCGGCCGGCGCGGGAGGTAGCCGTCGGAGTTGAACCAGCCGCCCTGCTGCTCCTCCTCGGCGTACGGGTCGTAGGGCTGCGGGGTGTAGTAATCGGGACGAGAGGTCATCACGGCTTCCGTACGTCGAAGCCGAAACGGTCGTCGGCGGCCAGGCGCTTGAACTCGTCCAGCGCCAGCGGGCTCGCCTCCAGCCGCCAGTCGGCGCGCTTTTTGTAGTCGAACCAGATGAAGCCGAGCATGTCGTCGTCGGCCGTGACGCCCGCGAACAGGTTGCGGACATCGGCCCGCCGCCGCTCACCGGGCATGGCCGCGGTCTCCAGCAGCAGCATCGGCTTCTTGGTGAAGGTGCGGATCTCGTCGCGGGTCGGCCCGAAGACGCTGTCGAAGGCGTTGTCCTGGCCGATCGTGAAGTAGCCGACCAGACCGATCCAGTCCACGTAGGCGTCACCCGGGTAGTACGGCTTGAGCCGTACGTTCTTCACCGGGTTGACGATGTTGGGCGCCCAGGCCCAGATGACGTTGGTGGCGCCCACGTCGACGAAGGTCTGGTGGATGTGGCGCCAGGCGGCCACGTACTGGGCCGGGGTCGCGTCGTGCGTGCCCCACTTCTCCCAGTGGCCGTTGAACTCGTCCGCGAAGTCGATCACCACGGGCAGGTTCAGCTTGCGCACGGCGGTCGCGTACTCCTTGAGGTACGCGTCCGACCGGCCCGCCGCGATGTCGGCGAGCGGGGTGTCGAAGGGCTCCCAGGACATCAGCGTCAGGGCGCCCTCGGCCCAGGCGTTGCGCACACCGGTGGCGTCGAAACCGTCGCCCCAGGCGGCGTAGTACTCGATCAGGTTGGGCTGCTTGCCGGTCTTGGCCGTGTACGCGTCGATGCTCTTCATGGAGGTCGGCGCGCCCGGCACGGCCGCCCCGAAGTACTTCTTCGCTGGCTTGATCAGCGGGGTGACGTCGTACGGGATGTCCCGGGGGCTCGCCGAGGAGCGCGGGGCGGCCGCGCCGCCGGACTCCGAGGAGCCCCCGGAGTCGTCGCCGAACAGCGAGCAGCCGCCGAGCGCGAGGACGCCGGCCAGGGTGCAGGCCAGGGCCGCGCCGATCATGCGGAATCGTTCCCTCAGTGGCATCAGACGGCCTCCGCCCCGGACCGCGGCTGCACCAGCACGCGGCCGACGACCAGCGCGTAGAACAGCCCCGAGGACAGGATCAGGGCGAAGTCCGGGGCGTTCATGGTGAACGTCCGGTACACCGCCGCGGTGACCCACACCAGCGCCGTGCCGCCGCTCCACGCCCACATGCCGATCCAGAACCGCCGCGTCTTGTTCTTCTTGGCGCCGGAGGAGCCGGTCGGCTGCCAGCCCATGCGGTTCTTGCGCAGGATGTCCCAGATGGCGAAGACGTGCGCCCAGCCGTACATCATCCGGGCCGCCCAGGCCTCCAGGCGGTAGGGCGCCCGGTGCCACATCGGGAAGATGATCGTGGTGTAGAGGATGCTGGGCAGCACCAGCAGCAGATGCTCGACCTTGAGCTTCTCCGGCATCACCAGCAGCAGCACGATCGGGATGACCGGGGCCGCGAAGGTGAACAGCGCGGTGTGGATGTAGTAGAAGAAGCCGGACATGTAGCACAGCCGGCTGGACAGCTTGATCTTCGCCTGCCAGAACTTGCGGCTGCCGAGCAGGCTCATCGAGCCCGAGCACCAGCGGTACTGCTGGTTGAAGAAGGCACCCGCGGTGTCCGGGCAGACCCCGGTGGACACCGCGACCGGCACATACCTCAGGTCCCAGCCGAGCCCGCGCAGGTCGAACCCGGTGTGCACGTCCTCGGAGTGCTCGATCAGCGTCGTGCCGCCGTTGGTCTCCAGCGCCGCCCGCCGGTAGACCGCGCAGGAGCCGACGCAGATGGCGCCGTCGCTGCCCTGCCGGGACACCTGCACGGAGCGGTAGAACAGCTCCTGCACCGCGCCCGCGCCGCGCTCGATCCAGTTCTGCGAGTCGAGCACCCGGAAGTACTGCGGGGACTGGACGATGCCGATCCGCGGATCGTCCTCCATGTACGGCAGCAGTTCCTCCAGCAGATCGGCGCGCGGGGTGAAGTCGGCGTCCAGGATGAGGATGAACTCGCCGTCGGACTGGGCGAAGCCGAAGTGGAGGTTGCCGGCCTTCTTGAACCAGCCGCGGTTGTCCCGGGTGCCGTAGCGGAAGCCGAAGTCCCGGGCCATCGCGGCCAGCTCGGGGCTCGCGCCGTCGTCCAGCACGAACGGCACGCAGACCCCGGGGTACCGGTCGGCCATCGCCCGCACATGCCGCCAGGTGTTGTGCAGCACCTCGATGGGCTCACCGCACACCGGCAGGAACACGTCCACGCTCGGGTACACCTCGGGCCGCCAGTTCTGCACCAGCCGCCGGTGGTGGGCGATGTCGAAGTCCCGGGTGAAGCCGTTCACCCGCAGCGACACCAGGTAGTAGATCACCGTGAAGGCGAGCAGCGGCGTGTAGATCCACAGCACCGGGGTGGACGCGGCCAGCTTGAACTGGCTCAGCACCAGGCAGCAGAAGCTGATCAGCGAGCTGATCGTCAGGATCCACAGACGCCGTCGCGCGTAGGAGTACTTCTCCTTGTCCGTCGGCGGGAGCGGCAGCAGTCCCAGCGCGGCCGCTGTGCCCCGCCCGGCCCGTCGCCGCCCACCACTTTGCCGTGCCGCACGACGCCCCCCGGCCCGCACGGAATCCACTGAAGTCATTCCGTTGTCCCACCCCGGGCCTTACCGACCCGTCGACCCCCCAGCCAATCCCGGCCTGCCATCGAACATGTGGCCGGGACGCGCAACTGTATCCGAGAGGTATGAAGCGCGTAAGAGTCGGAAAGGGCTAATACGCCCCGCAGATCCGGATATGAGGCGTAAGTGATGCGAAATGCGACGTACCTAACAGGTTTCGCATCCCGGAAGTCCGGGAAGCGAGCGCTTGTTCCGGGCCTCCCTGCTCCGGGCCGCCAGCAGCTCGTCGGCCGGGTAGCCGACCTCCTCCAGCGTCAGCCCGTGCGGCCGTACGACATGCACGGCGGAGTCCCGTACGCCCGCGGCCAGCACCTTCCCCGGCCACTCGGGCCCCCGGTGCCCGTCCCCCACGAACAGCAGCGCGCCGATCAGCGAGCGCACCATGTTGTGGCAGAACGCGTCCGCCCGCACGGTCGCGGTGATGATCCCGTCCTCGCCCCGCACCAGGCTCAGCTCCTGGAGCGTGCGGATCGTGGTCGCGCCCTCGCGCTTCTTGCAGTAGGCGGCGAAGTCGTGCTCGCCGAGCAGCGCACGCGCGGCCTCGTTCATGGCGTCCACGTCGAGCGGCCAGTCGTGCCACAGCACATGGCCCCGCAGCAGCGGGTCGACTCCCCCGGGATTGTCGGTGACCCGGTAGGCGTAGCGCCGCCACACCGCCGAGAACCGCGCGTCGAAACCGCTCGGCGCCTCGCGCAGCGCCCACACCCGGACGTCCTTCGGCAGCCGGCCGGCCAGCCGCTTCAGCAGCTTCTGGTGGTGCTCGCGCCACACCTCCTCGGGCAGATCGACGTGCGCCACCTGCCCCCGGGCGTGCACCCCGGCATCGGTGCGTCCGGCCACGGTCAGCTCGTACGTCTCCTTGGACCGCGTGACCGTCCGCAGGGCGTCCTCGATCTCCCCCTGAACGGTCCGCCGTCCCCCGGCCTGCTTCGCCCAGCCGTGGAAGGCGGTGCCGTCGTAGGACAGGTCGAGACGGACACGGACGTAACCGGGCTGCACTTCGTCACTCACGCACAGATTCTCTCAGGTACACGAAAGCGGGCCCGCCCCGAAGGGCGGGCCCGCTTCACGTCAGGCAGAGCCTCAGGCGTCCTTGGACTCCTCGGCGGGAGCCTCGGCGGCCTCGGTCTCCTCGACCTTGGTCTCCTCGGCCTTGGCCTCCTCGGCCTCCTTGACCGCGCGCTTGGTCGCGGCCTCGGCCTCGCCCACGGCGTTCTGCTGCACCGTCAGCGCCTCGACCAGCTCGATGACGGCCATGGGCGCGTTGTCGCCACGGCGGTTACCGATCTTGGTGATCCGGGTGTAACCACCCGGACGGTTCTCGTAGCGCGGGCCGATCTCGGTGAAGAGCGTGTGGACGACGCTCTTGTCCGTGATCACCTGAAGCACCTGGCGGCGGTTGTGAAGGTCACCCTTCTTCGCCTTGGTGATCAGACGCTCGGCGTACGGGCGCAGGCGGCGGGCCTTCGCCTCGGTGGTGGTGATCTTGCCGTGCTCGAAGAGGCTCTTGGCGAGGTTCGCGAGGAGCAGCTTCTCGTGCGCGGCGCTGCCGCCCAGACGGGCACCCTTGGTGGGCTTCGGCATGGTTCTTCTCCTAGGTGTCTGCCCCGGCCGTATCAGGTACCGGGGTCAGTATCTGAGCAGGCGGTCGCCTGTCAGAGATCCGGGGTCCGCCGACGCGAACCCCGGAAGCGGAGACTCAGTACTGCTCGGTCTCCACGAAACCCGCGTCCGCGTCGTCGTCCGCGCCGAACGCGTCCGCGGCGGCGGTCGGGTCGAATCCGGGCGGGCTGTCCTTCAGGGCCAGGCCCATGCCGGCCAGCTTCGCCTTGACCTCGTCGATGGACTTCGCACCGAAGTTGCGGATGTCCAGCAGGTCGGCCTCGCTGCGCGCGACGAGCTCGCCCACGGAGTGGATGCCCTCGCGCTTGAGGCAGTTGTACGACCGAACGGTGAGCTCCAGCTCCTCGATCGGCAGCGCCAGGTCGGCGGCCAGGGCGGCGTCCGTCGGGGACGGGCCCATGTCGATGCCCTCGGCGTCGATGTTCAGCTCGCGGGCGAGACCGAACAGCTCGACCAGGGTCTTGCCGGCGGAGGCCATGGCGTCACGCGGACGCATCGCCTGCTTGGTCTCGACGTCGACGATCAGCTTGTCGAAGTCGGTGCGCTGCTCGACACGCGTGGCCTCGACCTTGTACGTGACCTTCAGCACCGGCGAGTAGATGGAGTCGACCGGGATACGGCCGATCTCCTGGCCCACCTGCTTGTTCTGCACGGCGGAGACGTAGCCGCGACCGCGCTCGACGGTCAGCTCCATCTCCAGCTTGCCCTTGCCGTTCAGCGTGGCGAGGACGAGGTCGGGGTTGTGCACCTCGACACCGGCCGGGGGCGCGATGTCGGCGGCGGTGACCAGACCCGGGCCCTGCTTGCGCAGGTACATCACGACCGGCTCGTCGTGCTCCGAGGAGACGACCAGCTGCTTGATGTTGAGGATCAGGTCGGTGACGTCCTCCTTGACGCCCGGCACGGTGGTGAACTCGTGCAGGACACCGTCGATCCGGATCGAGGTGACGGCGGCACCCGGGATCGAGGAGAGGAGCGTACGGCGCAGGGAGTTGCCGAGGGTGTAGCCGAAGCCCGGCTCCAGCGGCTCGATCACGAACCGGGAGCGGAACTCGTCGACGACCTCTTCGGTCAACGAGGGACGCTGAGCGATCAGCATGTGTGGATCAGATCCTTCTTTCGTGGACGCCCGCTATTTGACGTCCTACGGAAACCGCGCCCGGGAAAAGCGCGGGTACTGCAAGGGTACGGGCGGCACGACCCGAAGGAGCCGTACCGCCCGGAACCCAGCCAGTCGAGGCGTGCGTCAGACGCGACGACGCTTCGGCGGGCGGCAGCCGTTGTGCGGGGTCGGGGTGACGTCCTGGATGGAGCCGACCTCGAGGCCCGTGGCCTGGAGGGAACGGATCGCGGTCTCGCGACCGGAACCCGGGCCCTTCACGAACACGTCGACCTTGCGCATGCCGTGCTCCTGGGCGCGGCGGGCGGCCGACTCGGCGGCCATCTGCGCGGCGAACGGCGTGGACTTCCGGGAGCCCTTGAAGCCGACGTGGCCGGCGGAGGCCCAGGAGATCACGTTGCCGGACGGGTCCGTGATCGAGACGATCGTGTTGTTGAACGTGCTCTTGATGTGCGCGTGGCCGTGAGCGACGTTCTTCTTTTCCTTGCGGCGCACCTTCTTGGCAGCGCCCTGACGACCCTTGGGGGGCATCTAATAACTCCTACGGGAGGTGGTCGGTCCTACAGCGAAGACCGTGGACAGGCGTCCGCTGCGGACTACTTCTTGCCCGGCTTCTTCTTGCCGGCGATGGCGCGACGCGGGCCCTTGCGGGTACGGGCGTTGGTGCTGGTGCGCTGACCGCGGACGGGCAGACCGCGACGGTGACGGAGACCCTGGTAGCAGCCGATCTCGACCTTGCGGCGGATGTCGGCCTGGATCTCGCGACGGAGGTCACCCTCGGTCTTGATGTTGTTGTCGACGTACTCGCGGATCGCGACGAGCTGCTCTTCCGTCAGGTCGCGGACGCGGGTGTTCGGGTCGACGCCGGTCGCAGCCAGCGTCTCCTTCGAGAGGGTCCGGCCGATGCCGAACACGTAGGTGAGGGCGACCTCCACGCGCTTTTCGCGCGGGATGTCAACACCGGAAACGCGTGCCATTCAATGGCTCCTGGTGAATCTTCGGAGGTCTTCCGCAGAACCGGCTCCCGGCCGCCGTACCAGGTACGAACCGGGTCCCCGGCCTCCGAACCGGGGGTGTCGAGCTGGATGGCTCGGGCCCTGCGTATGAACATATTCAGCTCGCGTCGCGCGAAACTCTGCGATAGAGGTGCAGAGGGATACGGTCGTGCGTCAGCCCTGGCGCTGCTTGTGGCGCGGGTTCTCGCAGATGACCATGACCCGGCCGTGACGGCGGATCACCCTGCACTTGTCGCAGATCTTCTTGACGCTCGGCTTGACCTTCATGGGGTGAGGTTCTCCGGGTCAGTGCCATCGCACCGGGCGGGCCCGGGGCGCGGGCAAGATCTACTTGTACCGGTAGACGATCCGGCCACGCGTCAGGTCGTACGGAGACAGCTCCACCACGACCCGGTCGTCAGGGAGGATGCGGATGTAGTGCATACGCATCTTGCCGCTGATGTGTGCCAGGACCTGGTGGCCGTTCTGGAGCTCGACCTTGAACATGGCGTTCGGCAGAGACTCGACGACAGTGCCCTCGATCTCGATGGCACCTTGCTTCTTGGCCACGCTTCGCCCTTCGAATCGACTACCTTGATCGACTCCGCCGTGCACCGATTGTGAGCATGCAGGCATGCGGGTGCACAAGAGCCGACGAGTCAGTCTACGTCGGCGCACCCGGAAAGGCGAATCGAGGAAGTCTGCCCCATGGGGGTGATCCTTACGCGACCCGGGGCGGCACAACGT
>NZ_JACBWZ010000350.1 GCF_013870595.1 Streptomyces sp. WELS2
GCCCACAAGCGGGACGCCGAGTCCCTGACCGCCGAGTTCGCCCGGCTCACCGAGGCCGCCCGGGCCGGCCGGCACCTCACGGAACCCGGGTCATCCGGCGGTCAGCGTGGTCCACTTCTGGTTGGAGCCGCCGGTGCAGTCCCACAGCTGGAGCTGGGTGCCGTCGGCCGTGGAGAAGCCCGGGTCGTCGAGGCAGCGGCCGGAAGCGGGGTTGCGGTAGCCGCCGTTGTAGGGCTGCCAGACCTGGTTGGCACCGCCGTGGCAGGACCAGATCTGCACCTTCGTGCCGTTGGCCGTGTTCCCGCCGGCGGCGTCGAGGCACTTGCCGAGGGAGCGCAGGGTGCCGTCGGTGTACGCGGACCAGACCTGGTTGGCGCTGTTGCCGCAGCTCCAGATCTGGACGGCGGTCCCGTCGGCGCTGTTGGCGCCATTGACGTCGAGGCACTTGCCGGCGATGCCGGACTGCACACGGGCCGGGGCGGGGGCGGGGTCCTTCAGCCACCCGGCGCTGTCCGCGGCCTGGATGCCGCGGTGGAAGGCGTCGGCCATCTTCTGGTAGCCGGCGTCGTTGGGATGCAGGGGGTCGGCCAGGTCGGCCGTGGTCAGGCCGCTCATGTCCACGTACGCGACGTGCTTGCCCGCGGCCCGCGCGTCACTGACGATGCGGGAGGCGGCCTGGTTGTACGCGCCCCGGAACCGTTCCTCCGAGGCGCTGGTGGACACGACCAGGGAGGCGACGAGGACGGTGGCGTCGGGGACGTCGGCGGTGACCTGACCGACCAGCGAGCGCAGTCGGGCGACGGCGGTGTCGACCTCGGAGGCCCCCTGGAGGTCGTTGGTCCCGATGTGCAGGGTCACGACGTTGGGCCGGTAACGGGTCAGCGCGGCGTCGGCGAGCGCGGCGATCTGGTCGATGCGGTATCCGGAGTGGCCCTCGTTGTCGGGGTCCGGCATCGAACCGTTGCGCACCGTGCCCACGAAGTCCAGCGGATGGCCGTCCGCCGCGAGCTCGTTCCACAACGGTCCCCGGTAGCCGTTGCCCGTGCTGCTTCCCACCCCCCAGGTTATGGAGTCGCCCAACGGCATGAGGCGTAAGGGTGTGTTCGAGGCGGCGGAGGCAGGGCTCACCCCGGCCGTCATGACCCCGAGCGCGGTGGCGACAAGCGTGACCAGGGTGAGAATCCAGGGCTTTCTCATGCACACGTCCTCTTCTGGGAGTGGAGGCTGAGGCGACGTGCCCGGATCGATTCGCAAGTTCGCGATATCGAACATGGGTTGGTCTATCGAGCAACGTGGATGATAGAGGGTCAGCGGGACGCGTCAATCCTTCTCGCACGGTTCGCCGGCCGCTCCGAAACATTCGTATGTGCGGCGCGGGTCGGCGCTTCCGCAGGCCCTTGGGCCGAACACCGCAGTTCGTCGCTCATGCGCCGGCCTCGTCGGCCGGGTGGCGGGCGGAGTCCGGAGGCCGGACGGTGTTGACATGTTCGGAGGCCTCTCTAGTATCCGTGAGGCCCAACTTTCCGAATGGTGTTCGAAATTGCGAACTCCTTGGCGCTTCCAATGTCATGAGCCTGACAGACACTGCTTCTCCCGAAAAGGAGCCCTTGGTGCTCAGACGATCAGGCGGACGACTGCTCCGCCTCCTCGCGACCGCCGCGCTGACGGTCACCGCTTCCCTGACGGCCGCCTCCCACTCCACCGCCTCCGCAGCGCCGGGCAGCCCGGCGCTCACCCCGCCGCTGGGCTGGAACAGCTGGAACAGCTTCGGGTGCGGGATCACCGAAGGCCAGGTCCGCCAGGCCGCCGACGCGATGGTGTCCTCCGGCATGCGGGACGCCGGCTACCGGTACGTGGTGGTCGACGACTGCTGGTTCGACCCGCAGCGTGACGCGCAGGGCAACCTGCGGGCGAATCCCACGAAGTTCCCGAGCGGGATGAAGGCACTCGGGGACTACATCCACGGCAAGGGCCTGAAGTTCGGCATCTACGAGGCGCCCAACGAGCGCACCTGCGCGCAGGCCACGGGCGGCTACCCGGGGTCGACCGGCAGCAAGGGCCACGAGGCCCAGGACGCCGCCGCGTTCGCGTCCTGGGGCGTCGACTACCTCAAGTACGACTGGTGTTCCTCCGCCGGGACCCGTGACGAGCAGGTCGCGCGGTTCACCGTCATGCGCGACGCGCTGCGCGCCACCGGCCGTCCGATCGTCTACAGCATCAACCCCAACAGCCTGCACGCCATCACCGGTTCCACGTACAACTGGGGCGAGGTCGCCGACATGTGGCGGACGACCGAGGACCTGCTCGACATCTGGCAGAACGGCAACACCAACAGCTACCCGATGGGCGTCGGCAACGTCCTCGACGTCACCGCACCGCTGGCGGCCCAGTCGGGTCCGGGACACTGGAACGATCCGGACATGCTGGTCGTCGGCCGCCCCGGCCTGTCGCTGACCGAGTCCCGCTCCCACTTCGCCCTGTGGGCCCTGCTGGGCGCCCCGCTGATGGCCGGCAACGACATCCGCACCATGTCCGCCGACGTGAGTGCCATCCTGCGCAATCCGCGCCTGCTGGCGGTGGACCAGGATCCGCTGGGCGCGGGCGGGCGCAGGGTGCGCGACGACGGCGCCACCGAGGTGTTCGCCAAGCCGCTGTCGGACGGTTCGGTCGCGGTGGGACTGTTCAACCGGGGGGCGGACGCCGCGACGATCACCGCCCCGGCCGCGCAAGTCGGCCTGTCGGGCGGGCCGTTCACCCTCACCGACCTGTGGACCGGCGCTACGTCGAGCACATCCGGGCAGATCTCGGCGAACGTCCCCGCGCACGGCGTGGCCGTGTACCGGGTGAGCGGGGGCAGCCCGCTGGCCGCCACCACCTCGCGTCTGCGCGGCGGGGCGTCCGGCCGCTGCGCGGACGTGGACAACGCCTCCACCGCAGCCGGGGCCACGGTCCTGCTCTGGGACTGCCACACGGCCGCGAACCAGCTGTGGACCACGTGGGCGGGCGGCGAGATCCGGGTCTACGGCGACAAGTGCCTGGACGCCTACGACCAGGGCACCAGCAACGGCACCCGCGTCATCACCTGGCCCTGCAACGGCCAGGACAACCAGAAGTGGACCCTCGGCTCCGACGGTTCGATCCGCAACGTCCACGCCGGGCTGTGCCTCGACACCGACCGCTCCGGCACCGCCGACGGAACCCCGCTGGTCCTGTGGGCCTGCGACGGCCGGACCGCCCAGAAGTGGTCCCGCTCATGAGGGACACCGCGCGGCGGCCGTCCGTCGACACCGTGAGGAGGCCACGATGACGATCCCGTTCCGGCGGCCGTCCGCCACCGGCACGCGACTCGGCCGGACACTCGCCTGGACCCTGGGCCTCCTGCTGGCGTTCGCCGTCGTCCCCGCCGCGGTGGGGCCCACACCGGCGAGGGCCGACAACCCGATCGTGCAGCACATCTACACCGCGGATCCGGCCCCGCTGGTCCACGACGGGCGGGTCTACCTCTACACCGGGCACGACGAGGACGGCTCCACGTACTACACCATGAAGGACTGGCGCGTGTGGTCCTCCGCCGACATGGTGAACTGGACCGACCACGGCTCACCGCTCAGCCTGGCCACCTTCGGCTGGGCGTCCGCCGACGCCTGGGCGGGCCAGGCCGTGGAGCGCAACGGCCGGTTCTACTGGTACGTGCCGGTGAAGAACCGGGCCACCGGCCGGATGGCCATCGGCGTGGCGGTGTCGGACAGCCCCACCGGCCCGTTCCGGGACGCCCTCGGCCATCCGCTGGTGGAGAACGGCGAGATCGACCCGACCGTGTTCATCGACGACGACGGCCAGGCCTATCTGTACTGGGGCAACCCGAACCTGTGGTATGTCAAGCTGAACGCCGACATGACGTCCTACTCGAGCGGCCCGACCCGGATCCCGCTCACCACCGCGGGGTTCGGCACCCGCACCGGCGACCCCAGCCGTCCCACGCTGTACGAGGAGGGCCCCTGGGTCTACAAGCGCAACGGCCTGTACTACCTGGTGTTCGCGGCCAAGTGCTGCTCGGAGTTCATCGCCTACTCCACGGCGCCCGGCCCGACCGGCCCCTGGACCTACCGCGGGACGGTCATGCCCACACAGGGCGGCAGCTTCACCAACCACCCCGGCATCGTGGACTTCAAGGGCAGCTCGTACTTCTTCTACCACAACGGCGCGCTGCCGGGCGGCGGCGGCTTCACCCGCTCGGTCGCGGTGGAGCGGTTCTCCTACAACGCCGACGGCACGATCCCGACGATCGGCATGACGAGCGCCGGCGCACCGCAGACCGGCACGCTCGACCCGTACGTGCGCCAGGAGGCCGAGACGATCGCCTGGGAATCCGGGATCGAGACCGAACCGGCCAGTGAGGGCGGGATGGACGTCGGCTGGATCGACAACGGCGACTACATCAAGGTCAAGGGCGTGGCCTTCGGGCGGGGCGCTTCCTCCTTCACCGCGCGCGTCGCCTCGGGCAGCGGCGGCGGAACCGTCGAACTGCGGCTGGGCTCCCCGAACGGGACGCTCGTGGGCCGGTGCGGTGTGCCGGGCACCGGTGGCTGGCAGACCTGGACCTCGGTGACCTGCCCGGTCGCCGGCGCCACCGGAACCCAGGACCTCTACCTGCGCTTCACCGGAGGCAGCGGCTATCTGTTCAACGTCGACTGGTGGCGCTTCACCCCCGCCGCGTCCTGACCCGGCAAGGCGATGCCCGAACAGAAGGGAAGGCGCATGATCACAAGGACGAGATCCCTCTTATGGCCCGGCCTGCTCGCGGTGCTGCTGGCCCTGGGCATGGGCGGCACGGCACTGGGCCGCGCCGCCGCCGCACCGCTCAGGACCGCTGCCGCGCCGGTCGGTGCCGCTACCGCGAGTCCCGGATGCGGCAAGGCCCCGACCCTGACGAGCGGTACGTACACGATCCAGAGCGGCGGCAAGAACCGGAGCTTCATCCTGCGGGTCCCCGACGGCTACGACCGCAACCGCCCGTACCGGCTGGTCTTCGGGTTCCACTGGCTGGGCGGCACCTCCACCGACGTCGCCACCGGCCGCACCGTTGACCCGGGCACCTGGGCCTACTACGGGCTCCAGCGGCTGGCGGACAACAGCGCGGTCTTCGTCGCGCCGCAGGGCCTCGACAACGGCTGGGCCAACAACGGCGGGGAGGACGTCACCTTCGTCGACGACATGATCAGGCGGATCGAGGCGGACCTGTGCGTCGACCAGACACAGCGCTTCGCCCTGGGCTTCAGCTACGGCGCCGCCGTGTCGTACTCGCTCGCGTGTTCCCGTGCGACGGTGTTCCGCGCGGTCGCGGTCCAGAGCGGCGGGGTGCTCAGCGGCTGCGGCGACGGCACCCGGCCCATCGCCTACCTCGGAGTGCACGGTCTCAGGGACAACGTCCTCCCCATCTCCGGCGGCCGGGCGATGCGGGACAGGTTCGTCAAGAACAACGGCTGCACCCCGCAGAACCCGCCCGAGCCCGCCCAGGGCAGCCTGACGCACCGGATCACCGCCTACTCGGGCTGCTCGGCCGGCCATCCGGTCGTCTGGGCCGCGTTCGACGAAGGCCACATCGCCGCGCCGCAGGACGGGGCCCCGGGCGACAGCGGTCCCAGGACCTGGCTGCCGCAGGAGATATGGAGGTTCTTCACCCAGTTCCAGACGTCCACCCCGTCCCCGGGAACGGCGGCCTGCCAGGTCACCAGCACCGTGAACGCGTGGAACACCGGCCTGACCGCGAACCTCACCATCACCAACACCGGCACGACCGCGATCGACGGCTGGTCCCTCGCCTTCACCCTGCCCGAGGGCCAGACCATCACCTCCGGCTGGAACGCGGAGTACTCGCCCGCCTCCGGCCGGGTGACGGCCGGGAACGTCTCCCACAACGCCACCATCGCTCCCGGCGCGTCGGTCGACATCGGCTTCCAGGCCACCCACGGCGGCAACACCGCGGGACCGGGCTCCTACGCCCTCAACGGCACGGCCTGCGGGTGACCGAGAGCCAACCGAGCGCCGGCCGGTGAACTCCGGCCGCCGTGACACTGTCGCCCCCGGCCCGTTCCCTTGGGGCCGGGGGCGACAGTGTCACGGCCA
>NZ_JACBWZ010000351.1 GCF_013870595.1 Streptomyces sp. WELS2
GCGCCGCCTGAAGCCCGTCTATCCGCGCCCCGGCCGCACCGGCTGGCGCCGCTGGATACCCTCCTGGCGCCAGTGGATCGGCGGCCTCCTGGCCTCGTTCGGCATGCTCGGCGCGTTCCTGGTCACCGCGTACGCGATGACGGACATACCGAGCGACATCAACTCGTACGCCACCCAGCAGGACAACGTCTACTTCTGGTCCGACGGCACGCCCATGGCCCGTACGGGCTGGGTGCAGCGGCAGGCGATGCCGCTGGAGGACATACCGCAGGACGTGCGCTGGGCGGTGCTCGCGGCGGAGAACGAGAGTTTCTACTCGGACCCGGGCATATCCCTCAAAGGCATCAGCCGGGCACTTTTCCGTACGGTGGGCGAGGGGGACACCGAGGGCGGATCCACTATTACCCAGCAGTATGTGAAAAACGTTTACCTGACCCAGAATCAGACGGTCAGCCGTAAATTCACCGAGGCGATGATCGCCCTCAAGCTCGACAACAAGATGAGCAAGGACGAGATCCTGGAGGGCTATCTCAACACCAGCTGGTTCGGCCGCGGCACCTACGGCATCCAGCGTGCCGCCCAGGCCTACTACGGCAAGGACGTCGACAAACTCGACGTCTCCGAGGCGGCGATGCTCGCCTCGCTGCTCAAGGGCGCCGGTCTGTACGACCCCACGCTCGGCAAGGCCAACCACGCGCGGGCGGTGGAGCGCTGGTCCTGGATCCTGGACCGGATGGTCAAGATCGGCAAGCTGTCGAAGCAGGAGCGGGCCAGGTACACGACGTTCCCCGAGCCGCTGAGGACCAACCCGCTGTACGACACCGGCGAGCAGAGCGACTACCTGGTGGAGCTGGCGTCGAGTTACGCCAAGAAGGCCGCGCACCTGACGGACAAGCAGTTCGACCTGGGCGGCTACCAGATCTACACCACCTTCGACCGCAAGCGGGAGAAGGCCCTCACCGACGCCGTCACCAAGGCCCGCCGGAAGGCGCGGGACGACACTCCCGAGGCGGCGGAGAACGGTCACTACGGCGCCGCCTCGGTGGCCGCCGACGGCCGGATCCTCGCCGTCTACGGCGGCCCGGACCACCGCAAGCAGGGCTACAACGAGTCCAACGCCACCACGGTCCCGGCCGGCACCGCGTTCCTGCCGTTCGTCTACGCCGCCGGACTCGAACACGGTGTGCACAAGACGCGCAGCGGCCCCGCCACCCCCGTCGGCCCGGACAGCGTCTACGACGGCGACGACGGCGTGCCCGTCACCACGCCCGAGGGCCCGTACTGGGACCGCAGCGGCAAGAAGGTCGCCGCGCACAACGACGGCGGGAAGTCGTACGGGAAGATCACCCTGCGCGAGGCGCTCGCCAAGTCGGTGAACACCCCGTTCATGCAGCTCGGCATGGACGCCGGACTGGACAAGGTGCGCGACACCGCCATCGCCTCCGGGCTGCTGCGCTCCAGCATGGGCCCCCAGGTGCCCGGGCTGTCGCTGGGCACCTCCACGCCCAGCGCGATCCGGATGGCGAACGGCTACGCCACCTTCGCCGCCGGCGGCGACCACACCGAGCCGTACTCGGTGGTCCGGATCACCCGCAACGGCGCCCCGGTCGCGCTGAACACCCCGGGCCCGAAGCGGGCGGTCGCCGCGCGGGTGGCCGAGCAGGTCACCGAGGCGCTCGCCGACTCCTTCCGCACCGCCCACCCCGACGCGGCGGCCGGCCGGTCCGGGGTGGGCGGGAAGGCGGGCGGCACCGACAAGGACACCGCCGCCTGGTACGTCGGCACGGCCGACTCCGTGTCCACCGCGATCGTCGTCTACCGGATCGACCTGGCCAAGTCACTGGAGCCACTGCCGCTCCAGGGCCTGGCCGGGCCCGCCCACAGCGTCCCGTACGCCCTCTGGTCGGCCGCGACGGGCCTCGGCTGAGCCGGGATACGCCCGTCCACCCTCCCCTTCCAAGAATGAGCCGCGCATGCCCCGCAAGATGTCGTCGTCAGGCCGCCGTCGAGCCCCCCGCCGCCGCGGCGCGCCCCGTGCCACCCGCCCCCAGGTCCTGACCCTGGCCGCGCTCCTCGTCGCGGCCTCGCTGGTGGCCGGTTTCCTCGCGCTGTCCGGCACGGACAGCGACAGCACACCGGCCGCCGCGGGCCGGAAGACCAAGCCGCCGGCCGCGTCCCCCAAGCCCAGCCCCACCCCGTCCTGGGACGGCAAGGTCAAGGTCCTCGGGGACGGCTCGACCTCCTACACCGGCCCGCAGAAGGGCCAGTTGAAGCCGGTGCCGCTCAAGCCCGGCGAGAAGCCGCCCCAGTTCGTGGTCTTCTCCTGGGACGGCGCGCTGGAGGGCGGCGACCACCTGTTCTCGCACTACCGGGAGCTGGCGAAGCAGTACAACGCGCACATGACCTTCTTCCTCACCGGCATCTATCTGCTGCCCAAGAGCAAGAAGGCGCAGTACCACGGCCCCATGCACTCCCCCGGGGACGCCGCGATCGACTACGCCACCGACGACCACATCCGCACCACCGTGGAGGAGCTGGCCAAGGCGTACGAGGACGGCAACGAGATCGGCACGCACTTCAATGGCCACTTCTGCGGTGCCAAGGGCGGCGGTGACTGGAGCGTGGCGCAGTGGAAGAGCGAGATCGACCAGTTCTACGAGTTCGTGGAGCACTGGAAGACCAACACCGGCTTCACCGATCTGCCGCCGCTGCCCTTCGACTTCAAGCGGGAGGTCACCGGCGGCCGGGCGCCCTGCCTGGAAGGCCAGCCGAACCTGCTGAAGGCCATCAAGGACTACGGCTGGCGCTACGACGCCAGCTCCCCGGGCGACTTCCAGATATGGCCGTCGAAGAAGAACGGCATCTGGGACTTCCCGCTGCAGATGCTGCCGTACGAGAGCGGCAAGTACCAGGGCCTGTCCATGGACTTCAACTTCCTCTACAACCAGTCCGACGGCGAGACCCAGGGCGACCCGGCCAAGTTCCCCGAGTGGGAGCGGCGCACCGTCGACTCCTACATGTCCGGCTTCAACCGCGTCTACTACGGCAGCCGGGCGCCGCTGTTCATCGGCAACCACTTCGAGGACTGGAACGGCGGCATCTACATGAAGGCCATCGACCAGGTGGTCGAGAACGTGTGCACCAAGGAGGGCGTCAAGTGCGTCTCCTTCAAGGAGCTGGCGGACTGGCTCGACGCGCAGAAGCCGCAGACCCTGGCCGCCCTGCGGGGCCTCGACCCGGCCCAGTCGCCGGACTGGTCGGCGGTCGTCAAGTAACCGGTCAGCACGGCTGATTCCACTTGTGCGCCCCTCTTCACATCCGGTGTACCGGCCATGCGAAGATGCCCCTCTCCCGGTAGGTGTACCGGCGTAGAGGGGAACATCATTGAGATCCAGAAGACTGAGCCGTAAGCGGCGTCGTACGGCCATAGTGACCGCCGCGGCCGCCTCGGTGGTCGCCGGCGTGGCCTTGGTGCCGAACTGGAGCGCGGGCGCGGCGGTGACCGACGACCCGACGGTGGACGCGGCCACCAAGGCGACCTTCCAGCGGCTGGCCGACGCGGTCTTCACCGACCGCACGCAGGCCCTGGTGGAGGGCGCCGGAACGAAGGAGACCCGGCACACGGCCGGCTTCTCCGGTTCCGTGAGTCTGTCCGGCGGACAGTCGCGGGAGCAGACGTCGGCGCTGGAGCAGCTGCGCGACCGCCGCGGCCGGCTCGCCCGGCTGGGTGAGACGTACCGCGCGGGCAGCACGCGGGTCCGGCTCGACGCGACGCAGGTGAAGGGCCGCGAGGCGAAGGTCGCGGTCACCGAGACGACGACGCTGACGTACGGCAGGACCACGACGAAGAGCCCGGCGTCGACCGGCTTCCAGGCCCACCACGAGCTGACCTTCACGGCCGACCGGCACGGGAACTGGCGGCTCACCGGCATCCGCGACACCGACGACGGCTACCTCGCCGTGAACCAGGTCGCCAAGCCGGACGTCGCCAAGCCGCAGGCGGCGGCCGAGGACGACGGTCCGCCGAGCGCGGCCCGCGCCGCCACCACCTGGCCGGCGCCGGTCAACGCGAAGAACTTCTCCGCGAGCGGCTACGACTACAAGGCCATGGTCGCCTACGCGCAGAAGTACTGGAGCAGGTACAACCCGGACTACCCGGACTTCAACGGGCAGGGCGCCGGCGGCGACTGCACCAACTTCGTCAGCCAGGCGCTGAAGGCGGGCGGCTGGAAGCACGTGCCCGGGTACACGTACGACTTCCACAAGTGGTTCGGCAACTCCGAGATCCAGTCGGACTCGTTCGTCGGCGTGAACGAGTGGTCCTGGTTCGCCCTGTCGTCCAAGCGGGCCACCAGCCTCGCCAACGTCTACCAGGCGGACCTCGGCGACGTGATCCAGATGGACTTCAACCGTGACGGTTCGAAGGACCACACGATGATCGTCACTTCCCGGGACCGCCGGGGCGTGCCGTACGTGACCTACCACTCGACCAACACGTACAACCGGTCGGTGGCCAGCCTGGTCGCGTCGTACCCGAACGCGGCGTTCTACGCCTACCGGACCTGATCAGGTCCCTGCCGCGGGCCCTGCCGCCGGCCGCCCTCCTCGTGCGGGGAGGCCTCGGGGTGGCGGGCCCGCCAGTACGGATTGTCGTGCGGCAGCGCGTGACCGACCCGGCCGTACATGCCGAAGGTCATCAGCAGCAGGCCCACGACGAAGCTGAAGTACACGTTCTGGATCTTGAACGCCAGGAAGTTGTTCGGGGTGTCCAGCAGGCCGAGGAACAGGAAGCCGTTCAGCAGGAACAGCACGCCGAGGACCATGTTCAGGGTGGACGCGAAGTTCCCGCCGACGGCCGCGCCCACCAGCAGCAGCACGCCGATGCAGATCGACAGCACGCTGAGCGCGCCGTTGCTGTTCAGCCCGGCGACCTGGTTGCCGCCCGTGCTGAAGAAACCGATCTGGTCCAGCAGGCCGAGAATGCCGAAGGCGACCAGGAACGCGCCGATCAGGCCCGCCCCGGCGCGGTAGACCCGGTTGAGCCGGTGGTCCACGGGCAGATGGTCGTCCAGCCGGGTCCGCCGCCGTTCCCGGGCGTTCCTCGAATGCACCGCGTGTGTGGCCATGTCCGCCTCCTCGGGCGCTAGCGGAGGCCATTCGTCCGTTCACCCAATATCCACCGCCCCCGGCACCCCGGCAACACGCGGACCTCGCCGGCCGGGGTGACCGGTGCGGCCGTCCCGGCTCAGCGGGCGGTGCCGCGGTCCTCGCGGATGAGGGTCACCACCCGGGCCACGCTCTGCCGCACCGCCTCCGTCTCGGTGAGGAAGTGCCAGTAGTCGGGGTGGTGCTCCGCCAGGGTGCCGACCGCGCGCTCCAGCCGGGCCACCGCGTCGTCCAGGGGGCGGGCGTGCCGGGGGTCGGGCGTCGTGCGGCCCGCCATCGCGAGCCGCTGGGCGTCCCGGATCGCGAACCGGGTCCGCTCGATCTCCTCCTGCGGGTCCTTCTGTACGGCGTTCAGCCGGGCCAGCCGGTCACCGGCGGCCGACACCGCCTCGTCGGTGGCGTTCAGCAGCGCCCGTACGGTGGACAGCAGCGCGGTGGCGTCCGCCCACCGCTGGGCCTCCCGTGCCGCCCGCGCCTCCGCCAGCTTCAGCTCGGCCTGCCGTACGTTGTCGGCCGCCAGCCCGGGCACCTGCTGGAGGTCCTGCCAGCAGGCGGCGGTGAACCGGCGGCGCAGCTCGCTGAGGACCGGCTCCACCTGTCCGGCCCGGGTGGTCAGCGCCTGCGCCCGGGTGCGCAGGGACACCAGCCGGTGGTCGATCTCGGCCGCCCGCCCGGGCAGCCGCTCGGCCTCGGCCCGGATCGCCCCGGCCTCCCGCTGCACCCGCTCGGCCCGCTCCAGCGTGGCGTCCACCCCGTGCTGCCCGGCGCCCTGGTTCAGCCGGGTCAGTTCCGGGGCCAGGGCGGCGAGCCGTGCGGCCAGGTCGTCGGCCCGCAGCCGCCGCGCGCGTACGGCGTCCAGGGCGTTGCTCGCGGCCAGCAGCGACTGCCGGGCCCGCTCCACGGCGGGCGCCAGCCGGGCCAGCCGGGTCTCCGCCTTGTCCAGCAGCGGCCCGAG
>NZ_JACBWZ010000352.1 GCF_013870595.1 Streptomyces sp. WELS2
TTGTCGATGCCCATCCCGAAGGCCGAGGTGGCCACCACGACGTCCAGGCCGCCGCCTCGTCGTCCAGCCGCAGGGTCAGGGCGATCCGCTTGCGCGGGATGTCCACGTCCAGGACCTTCACCTTCACGATGTCACCGGGCTTGACGACATCGCGCGGGTCCTTCACGAACGACTTGGACATCGCCGACACATGCACCAGGCCGTCCTGGTGGACGCCGACGTCGACGAACGCGCCGAACGCCGCCACGTTCGTCACCACGCCCTCCAGGACCATCCCGGCGGACAGGTCGGAGATCTTCTCCACACCCTCCTTGAAGGTGGCCGTCCTGAAGGCGGGACGCGGGTCGCGGCCCGGCTTCTCCAGCTCCTTGAGGATGTCGGTGACGGTGGGCAGACCGAAGGTGTCGTCCACGAAGTCGGCCGGCCTCAGCGAGCGCAGCACCCCTGTGTTGCCGATGAGGGACGCCACCTCCTGGCCCGTGGTCTTCACCATGCGACGTACCACCGGGTAGGCCTCCGGGTGCACGCTGGAGGCGTCCAGCGGGTCCTTGCCGCCCCGGATGCGCAGGAAGCCCGCGCACTGCTCGTACGCCTTCGGGCCGAGCCGCGCCACCTTCTTCAGCTCCGCGCGGGAGGTGAAGGGACCGTTGGCGTCCCGGTGCGCCACGATGTTCTCGGCCAGCCCGGCGGAGATGCCCGACACGCGCGACAGCAGCGGCACGGACGCGGTGTTGACGTCCACGCCGACGCCGTTCACACAGTCCTCGACGACCGCGTCCAGCGAGCGGGACAGCTTCACCTCGGACAGGTCGTGCTGGTACTGGCCGACACCGATGGACTTCGGGTCGATCTTCACCAGTTCGGCCAGCGGGTCCTGCAGGCGCCGCGCGATGGACACCGCGCCCCGCAGCGACACGTCCAGGTCCGGCAGCTCCCGCGAGGCGTACTGCGACGCCGAGTACACCGACGCGCCCGCCTCGGACACCATCACCTTGGTGAGCTTCAGCTCCGGGTGCTTCGCGACGAGTTCACCGGCGAGCTTGTCGGTCTCGCGGGAGGCCGTGCCGTTGCCGATCGCGATCAGCTCGACCGCGTGCTCCTTCGCCAGCCGCGCCAGCGTGGCGATCGCCTGGTCCCACTTGTTGGCGGGAACGTGCGGGTAGATCACGTCCGTGGCGACGACCTTGCCGGTGGCGTCGACCACGGCGACCTTCACCCCGGTACGGAAACCCGGGTCGAGGCCGAGCGTGGCGCGGGTGCCGGCCGGCGCGGCCAGCAGCAGGTCCCGCAGGTTCGCCGCGAACACGTTCACCGCCTCGTCCTCGGCGGCCGTGCGCAGCCTCAGCCGCAGATCGATCCCGAGGTGCACCAGGATCCGGGTGCGCCAGGCCCAGCGGACCGTGTCCGTCAGCCACTTGTCGGCCGGGCGGCCCCGGTCGGCGATCCCGAACCGCGAGGCGACGATGCCCTCGTACGACGACGGGCCCTCGGTGGGCTCCTCCGGCTCCAGGACGAGGTCCAGGACCTCCTCCTTCTCCCCGCGCAGCATCGCCAGGATCCGGTGCGAGGGCAGCTCGGTGAACGGCTCGGCGAAGTCGAAGTAGTCGGCGAACTTGGCGCCCGCCTCCTCCCTGCCCTCGCGCACCTTCGCGGCGAGCCGCCCGCGCACCCACATGCGCTCGCGCAACTCGCCGATCAGGTCGGCGTCCTCGGCGAACCGCTCGGTCAGGATCGCCCGGGCACCCTCCAGCGCGGCCTGCGGATCGGCCACGCCCCTGCCGGCGTCCACGAACGCGGCCGCCGCGGCCTGCGGTTCCACCGTCGGATCGGCCAGCAGCCCGTCCGCGAGCGGCTCCAGGCCCGCCTCGCGCGCGATCTGCGCCTTGGTGCGCCGCTTGGGCTT
The DNA here is from genome assembly GCF_013870595.1 of Streptomyces sp. WELS2. Lineage (GTDB taxonomy): Bacteria > Actinomycetota > Actinomycetes > Streptomycetales > Streptomycetaceae > Streptomyces. Next base: position 1,904 of record NZ_JACBWZ010000352.1, read on the forward strand.
GTACGGCAGGTAGACGTCCTCCAGCCGCGCCTTGGTCTCGGCGCCGCGGATCCGCGCCTCGAGCTCCTCGGTGAGTTTGCCCTGCTCCCGCACCGACTCCAGGATCGCGGTCCGCCGGTCCTCCAGCTCCCGCAGATAGCGCAGCCGCTCCTCGATCGTGCGCAGCTGCGCGTCGTCGAGCATCTCGGTCGCTTCCTTGCGGTAGCGCGCGATGAAGGGCACCGTCGAGCCGCTGTCCAGCAGCTCCACCGCGGCCTTGACCTGCCGCTCCCGTACGCCGAGTTCCTCGGCGATCCTGCCTTCGATGGACCCTGCTCCGAGGGACCCGGGTGTGGTCACGTCCCGTACCGCCTTCTCCACTGGGGTTGCGCGGCAATTGTGGCAGGTGACACCGGCGACCGGGGAGCAGGGCGGCGCCCGGCGGGGCGCCGGGCCCGGGGAGGTCGGGCCCGGCTGCCGCGCGCGGCGGACGAGGCTGTGCCGAACAGCCGGGCGAGCGCCCGGAACGGCAGCGTGACCACCGTCGCGACGGCGCCGCCGGTCCGCCGCAGTACGTCTGCGAGGGCACGGAACACGGCACGGTCTCCTCTCGTCCGGGAACCAGCGCGCACCGGGTACGGCACGACGGCCCGGGGAACCACGGGACGGCGAACCAGGGCCCCGGAGGGGCGCCGGGAGCGTGACCGTCCGGCCGCTGCACGGCTCCGGACGCCCGCGGGCCGCGCCTCAGCCCGTCGTGGACGACGTGGACGCCGTCCACGTGAAGCGCGGCTGCCGGCGCTCCAGGAACGCGGCGACCCCTTCCGCGGTGTCGCCGCTCTCGCGCGCCCGCGCCGCCCAGTGGGCGTCCCGGTCGGTGCGGCCGGCCGTGAACTCCTTGGCGGCGGCCTGGGTGAGCTGCGAGCGGGACACCAGGACGCCGGTCAGCTCCGCGATCCGCTTGTCCAGCTCCCCCTCGGGCAGCACCTCGTCCACCAGACCGGTGCGCAGCGCCCGCCCGGCGTCGATCAACTCGGCCGTGAACAACAGGTACTTGGCGGTGGCCGGGCCCACCAGGGACACCAGCCGGCGGGTGGCCGAGGCCGGGTAGACGATGCCGAGCCGCGCCGGCGTCACCCCGAACAGCGCCCCCTCCTCCGCCAGCCGCAGATCGCAGGCCGCCGCCAGCTGCGCACCGCCGCCCACACAGTGTCCGCGCACCGCGGCGACGGTCGGCTTGGGGAACGCGGCCAGGGCCTCCTCGGCCGCCACCGCGAGGCCCTGCGCCTCCTCCGGCCCGTCCTGGAGCGTGGTGATGTCGGCGCCCGCGCAGAAGGTGCCGCCCTCGCCGGTCAGCACCAGCGCCCGGACGTCCGGGTCGGCCGCCAGGGTGTCCAGCAGCGGGGGCAGGGCCCGCCACATCGCCGCCGTCATGGCGTTGCGCTTGGCGGGATGACGGATCACCACGGTGGCGACGGAGCCGGCGACGTGATGGGACAGCTGGGGGTCCATGCGGCGGATCGTAGCGGAGGCATCGTGGGGCGCCGCCGGGGGAGCGGACGGCACGGCCGGGCAAACCCGTACAACCCGACTAGTTCGCGAACCGGCGCCCGCAGAGCAGGAACAGTCCCGCCCGCGACCAGGTCAGGCACGGTCGGTCAGAAAGCGTTCGATACCCGCCGAGTTGTGTTCAGGTGTCCGGGTGGCAGCGCATCGTTACCAACACTCGACGTGTGGTGACAATCGAGTGCGAGGACGGCGACCGGACGATGGACGACCACGGGCACGGGGACGGCCCGTGCCCCGCGGGCGGCGGCGAACGGCCGCCGGGCCCCCTGCCGTACGAAGGCGTCTGGCGGTTCACCGCGGCCGCGGTGGACGCCTCGGTGCCCGAGGCCCGGCACGCGGTACGGGACCTGCTGCTGCGCCAGGGCGTGCCGGCCTCCGACGACCTGGTGCACGGACTGCTGCTGATCGTCACCGAGCTGGTCACCAACGCGGTGCGGCACGCGGCGCTGCTGTCGCCGGTGCTCGCCGTGGAGGTGGCCGTGGGAGCCGAGTGGGTGCGGGTGTCGGTGGAGGACAACCACCCCTACCGCCCCACCGCCCTGGAGGCCGACCACGGCCGCACCGGCGGCCGGGGGCTGCTCCTGGTCCGCGAGGTGGCCCGGGAGGCGGGCGGGGTGGTCGACGTGGAGCACACCACGAGCGGCGGCAAGGTGATCTGGGCCGCCCTGCCGCTCAAGCCCCCGGCGCTGCCGTAGCGGGCGGTGTCACCAGCCGGCGGCCGGGCCCGTCAGTTCCCTGATCGCCGGCCGGGCCGCGTCCAGCACGGTCGTGAACCACGCCGAGAACGGGTCCCGTGCGTGCCGCTCGGCCAGCTCGCCCGCCGTCACGAAGACGGTCTGGGCGACCTCCTCCGGGTCCGGCGCGGGCGGCGCCTGCACCAGGCCGACGAACAGGTGGTTGTACTCCTGCTCCACCAGGCCCGAGGCGGGGTCCGGGTGGTTGTAGCGGACCGTGCCGGCCGCCGCGAGCAGCGACGGCGACACGCCGAGCTCCTCGTGGGTGCGCCGGGCCGCCGCCGCGAACGGCGCCTCGCCCGGGTACGGGTGTCCACAGCAGGTGTTGGACCACACACCGGGGGAGTGGTACTTGCCGAGCGCCCGCTGCTGGAGCAGCAGCCGTCCCCGCTCGTCGAAGAGGAACACCGAGAACGCCCGGTGCAGCCGCCCCGGCGGCTGATGGGCGGCGAGTTTCTCCTCGGTGCCGATCGTCACACCGTTCTCGTCGACCAGTTCCAGCAAGATCGCCTCTGCGGTGTCCTCCGACGAGCCGTGGGTCGCGGTGGCGGGTGTGATCGGCATACGCATCCTTCGCTTCGGTCCCAGCTTCCCCAGTCTGCCGTACGGATCCGGCACCCCGGGCGCGCCCCGTGTCTCCGCGCGGCGCGCCACCGGCCCCGGACCCGGTAGCCCATCGTGCCCGGCCTCCGCCCCGGGAAACCGTCCGGGGCGCACCGGGCGGCGAGCTGCGGCCGAGTCGCGTGGCACCCGCGCCGTCAGTGGCAGAGCCGCGCCTCGTGCTCCGCGTGCCCGCCCGGTTCCAACTGGAACGTGCAGTGCTCCACGTCGAAGTGGTCGCCGATGCAGCCCTGGAGTTCGTGCAGCATCTTCTCGTTCCCGATGGCGTTCAGCACCTCGGAGCTGACCACCACGTGCGCCGACAGCACCGGCATGCCCGAGGTGATGGTCCAGGCGTGCAGGTCGTGCACGTCCTCCACGCCGTCCAGCGCCAGGATGTGCGCCCGCACCTGCGCCATGTCGACGCCCTTGGGGGCCGCCTCCAGCAGCACGTCCAGCGTCTCGCGCAGCAGCTTCAGCGTGCGCGGCACGATCATCAGCCCGATGACCAGGGAGGCGACCGGGTCCGCCGGCTGCCAGCCGGTGGTCAGGATCACCGCCGCCGACAGCAGCACCGCCACCGAGCCCAGCGCGTCCGCGGCCACCTCCAGGAACGCGCCGCGCACGTTCAGGCTCTCCTTCTGCCCGCGCATCAGCAGCAGCAGCGAGACGGAGTTCGCCACCAGGCCCACCAGACCGAACACGATCATCAGTCCGCCCCGGGTCGGCGCGGGCTCGACGAACCGCTGGACCGCCTCGTACAGGACGTATCCGCCGACCCCGAGCAGCAGCAGACAGTTGGCGAGGGCCGCGAGGATCTCGGCGCGCGCGTAGCCGAAGGTGCGGTTGGCGCTCGGCGGGCGGTTCGCGAAGTGGATCGCGAGCAGCGCCATGCCGAGGCCGACGGCGTCGGTCGCCATGTGCGCCGCGTCCGCGATCAGCGCGAGCGAGTCGGCGACCAGGCCGCCGACGATCTCCACCACCATGATCGTGAGCGTGATGCCCAGCGCCACGCGCAGCCGGCCGCGATAGGCGGCCGTGGCCGTACCCGGGGCCGGCGCGTGGGAGTGCGCGTGCCCGTGGTCGTGCCCTGCCCCCATGACTACCGCCTTCCGTTTGTCTGCCCGGAGGGCCAGTGAACTACGGGTAGGGGGTATTGGCAACGCGGCACTGAACACCGTTGTCATGTGCCGTGACCTGCGGAAACGTTCCGCAGGTCAGCACGCTTCGCCCCACCCGGCGCCACCCGCGCCGGGACCGGCGCTCCTTCCGCCACCGCTGGCCTGCGGCCCGCCGTCACGGGCGCCTCTACGGCG
>NZ_JACBWZ010000353.1 GCF_013870595.1 Streptomyces sp. WELS2
ATGGCGCCGTCCGGTTCCCCGGGGTGCCCGCGGTGCTCCTCGCCGTCGTGGCCCGACCGTGCGCCAACCGCCACATCCCCCACGCCAACTCCTCACTCTGTGCCGCTGCCTGCCCCACACACTGCGCAGGCCCACCACTCCCATAACGAGCGGGAGTTCCGCAGGGGTCGCAAGCCGTGTCATTCCGTTCCGATTCTCCGGGGCAACCCTATGCGACACCTGGGGAGCGGCGGCCTTTCCCGACGCCGAGTCGGTGACGCTTGCGAAGGTTTTAGGTTCCGTCAGGCGCGTCCAGTGGCCGACCGGCCAGCCGATGACCATGGCCCGGCCGACCACCGAGTCGACGGAGACCGTGCCGCCGTAGGGGGTGTCCTGGTGGAAGCGGGAGTCCGCGGAGTTGCCCCGGTGGTCGCCCATGACCCACAGCCGGCCCTTGGGGACGGTGACGTCGAAGGGCGTGGCGGACGGCTGGTCCCCCGGGTAGAGGTAGTCGCCCTCGGCGAGCGGTACGCCGTTGACGGTGACGCGCCCCTTGGCGTCACAGCACCTCACATGGTCGCCGCCGACCCCGATCACCCGTTTGATCAGGTCTTTCTCGTTGTCGGACGGCAGCAGGCCGATGAAGCTCAGCCCCTCCTTGAGCTGCTTGAGGACGACCGGGTCGTTCTTCTTGGCGGTCTGCTCGTCCTGGAGCCAGCCGCCCGGGTCGTGGAAGACGACGACGTCCCCGCGCTCCGGTTCGGCGCCGAACCAGGGGGTGAGCTTGTCGACCAGTACCCGGTCGCCGATCCGGATCGTCTCCTCCATGGACCCGGACGGGATCACGAACGCCTGGACCAGGAAGGTCTTCAGGACGAGCGCGATGAGGACGGCGACACCCACCAGGAGGGGGATCTCCCGGACGGCCGAGCGCCGGCGCTTGCGCTTGACCTTGCGCTGGAGTTTGCGGCGCTCCGCGCGGGTGCGGCCGCCGCCGGGCGCGGAGGTGCGGCGGGCCCCGGTGGGCAGCGGGTTGTCGGCGGGGCCGGCCGGCACCCCGCGGGGCTTGCCGCGGTTACCCATGGCCGCCCTCCGCCGGGGCGTCGGGCACGCGCGCGTAGGCGGACGGCCGGGTCAGGTGCGTCCAGTGGCGGTAGGGCCACAGGATCCAGTCGGCCCGGCCGATGACGTCCCCGACGGGGATCATGCCGCCGCCGGGCGAGCCGAGGTGGTCGCGGGAGTCGCTGGAGTCGCTGCGGTGGTCGCCGAGGACGAACAGCCGGCCCGCGGGGACGACGACGTCGAAGGGCACGCTGGAGGCGCCGTCCCCCGGATAGAGGAACGCGGACTCGTCGACCGCACGGCCGTTCACCTCGATCCTCCCCTGCTTGTCGCAGCAGACCACATGGTCTCCCCCTGTCCCGACGACCCGCTTGACGTAGTCGGCGTCCCCGAAATACCCGGTTCCGTCGAACACGATCACGTCACCGCGGCGCGGCTGGGCACCGAAACGGTACGCGACCTTGTTCACGAGGACTCGGTCCCCGATCCGCAGCCCCTGCTCCATGGAGCCGCTCGGGATCTGGAACGGCTGCACCACGAAGGCGTTCAGGACCAGCAGGAACGCCAGGCCGGTGAAGAGGGTGAGGGTGATCCGGCCGCCCGGGAGCCAGTCGGCGAGCCGGGCCGCCCACGCGAAACGCGACCGGCCCTCCGCCCCCGGAGGACCGGGGTGGGAGGAGCGGTCGCGTTGCGTCGGCTGTGCTTCGGTGTCCATCGGGGCCAGATGCTATCCGGCCCCGCTGTGAACCGTCAGAGCGCTCAGTTCTCGCGCTTCTCCTTGATCTTCGCGGCCTTGCCGCGCAGCTCACGGAGGTAGTACAGCTTGGCGCGGCGCACGTCACCCCTGGTGACCAGCTCGATCTTCTCGACGATCGGGGTGTGCACCGGGAAGGTGCGCTCGACGCCGACGGAGAACGAGACCTTGCGGACCGTGAAGGTCTCGCGGACACCGGAGCCCTGGCGGCGGATCACAACGCCCTTGAACTGCTGCACACGGGAGCGGTTGCCCTCGATGACGCGGACGTGGACGTTGACGGTGTCACCCGGGCGGAAGGCCGGGATGTCGCTGCGCAGCGACGCGGAGTCGACGGAGTCGAGCAGGTGAGACATTTCGTCTGCTTTCCTCGCTGATGCCACAGGTCATCAACGGAAACTAGGGGTTCCAGGAGGACTGCCGTGCGGGTCGGGGCGGACGTCGTGTCCCCCTGTGGCAGGGGCGCTCGCCGGACGGACGCACAACAGCGGCCTATTCTTCCACGCCTTCGGCGCGGCGCCAAAATCGGCCGTACGGCTCCCCGTGCGGGTCCGGTTCCCAGCCCAGGATGGAGAGCATCTCGCGGTCCTTCTTGTCGAAGGCCTTGGGGTCGCAGCGCTCGATCAGGTCGGGCCGGTTGGCGGTCGTGCGCTTCAGCGCCTCGTCGCGGCGCCAGCGGGCGATCTTCCCGTGGTGGCCGCTGAGCAGCACCTCGGGGATGTCCCGGCCGCGCCAGAGGGGCGGCTTGGTGTAGACCGGGCCTTCGAGGAGGTTCGCCATGGCGCCGGGGGCGAAGGAGTCGTCGCGGTGGGACTCGGCGTTGCCGAGGACGCCGGGCAGCAGCCGGGCGACGGCCTCCGTGACGACCAGGACGGCCGCCTCGCCGCCGGCCAGCACGTAGTCGCCGATGGAGACCTCGTAGACCGGCAGGCGGGTGGCGTACTCGTCGATGACGCGCCGGTCGATGCCCTCGTAGCGGGCCGGTGTGAAGATCAGCCAGGGACGTTCGGACAGCTCGACGGCCAGTTCCTGGGTGAAGGGACGGCCGCTGGGCGTGGGCACGATCAGCGCGGGGGCGTGGGCGCCGGACTCGTAGCCGTCGGCGAGGACGGTGTCGAGGGCCTCGCCCCAGGGGTCGGTCTTCATGACCATGCCGGGGCCGCCGCCGTAGGGCGTGTCGTCCACCGTGTTGTGCCGGTCGTACGTCCACTCGCGCAGGTCGTGCACATGGACGTTCAGCTGCCCGCGCGCGCGTGCCTTGCCGACGAGGGAGACGTTCAGCGGTTCGAGGTACTCGGGGAAGATCGTGACGACGTCGAGCCTCATGCGTCCTCGTCCCGGGAGGAGGCGATCTCGGCGCGGTCGTCGATCAGGCCCGGCGGCGGTGTGATGACCGCGCGCTGCTCGTCCAGGTCGATCTCGGTGACGATCTCCGCCACGAACGGGATCAGCACCTCGCTGCCGTCCGGGCGCTCCACGATGAACAGGTCCTGCGAGGGCAGGTGGGAGATCTCGGTGATCCGGCCGACCTCCGTGCCGTCCTCGGTGACCACGTCCAGGTCGATCAGCTGGTGGTCGTAGTACTCGTCCTCGCCCTCGGGCAGCTCCTCCGGGTCCACCTCGGCGATCAGCAGGGTGTTGCGCAGGGCCTCGGCCGCGGTGCGGTCGGTGACGCCCTCGAAGCGCAGCAGGAGGCGGCCGCTGTGCACCCGCCCCGTCTCGATGGTCAGGGGTCCCGCGGAAGGGGGGTCCGTGGCGAGTACGGCGCCGGGGCCGAGCCTGAGTTCCGGCTCGTCGGTACGTACCTCGACGGTGACCTCGCCCTTGATTCCATGGGCACGGCCGATCCGTGCGACTACCAGCTGCACCTGTCCAAATCTCCTGTCATACGACTGCGGGCCGGGGACGGCCCAGTGGCCCTCCCCGGCCCGAGCCGGTTGCGATGAAGCGTCAGCGGACGTCGTCCACGTCGACCAGGTCGACGCGGACACCGCGACCGCCGATGGCGCCCACGACGGTACGCAGGGCGCGCGCGGTGCGGCCGTTGCGACCGATCACCTTGCCGAGGTCGTCCGGGTGGACCCGGACCTCCAGCACGCGTCCGCGGCGCAGGTTGCGCGAGGCGACCTGCACATCGTCAGGGTTGTCGACGATGCCCTTCACGAGGTGCTCAAGCGCCTCTTCGAGCATGCTGCTCAGGCCTCGGTCGACTCGGACTCAGCCGCGGCCTCGTCCTTCTTCTCAGCCTTCTTCTTCTGGGTGATCGCCTCACCCTTGCCCTCGTCGTCACCGCCGAGGGCCTCGAACGTCGGACGGGCCGGCTTGGGCTCGGCGACGAGCAGCGGCGCGGGAGCCGGCTCGCCCTTGAACTTCTGCCAGTCGCCGGTCTTCTTCAGGATGGCGAGCACGGGCTCGGTCGGCTGCGCGCCGACACCCAGCCAGTACGCCACACGCTCGGCGTCCACCTCGATGACCGACGGGTTGTAGGTCGGGTGGTACTTGCCGATCTCCTCGATGGCCCGGCCGTCACGGCGGGTACGGGAGTCGGCGACGACGATGCGGTAGTGAGGCGAACGGATCTTGCCCAGACGCTTCAGCTTGATCTTGACTGCCACGGGAGTGGGTTCTCCTGGAATTGACGTGGTTGGGCACGGCGAGACGCCGCGTGGGGTTGCGGTACCCGAGTGCCCGATGGACGCGTCAGCCGGAGGAGAGAGGGGTCCTGTGCGGCTGTCGAGTACAGCTAGCCATTCTGCCATACCCCGCGGGCCGCTTCCGGCGCGGGGTGGACGGGCGGGGGTGCGGGACAGGGTTCAGCGGCACCCGGCGTGGAGGTGAGGACACGTCGGGTGCGCTGCCCGGTGCGGTGAGGCCGCCGCGCGGCCCGGCAGCCACGAGATGCCGGGTTGCGCGCGGCGCCTACGCGGCCCCCATGACCTCCGGGATCCTGAACGGCTTGCCGCAGCCGCCGCAGACGATGGGCGCCTGGGCGAGGACCGACGGGACGACCCGGACGTTGCGCCCGCAGTCGCACACCGCCTTGACCCGGACGCCGCCGCCGGAGGAGCCGTGCCGGGCGGCCGGGCCGCGGAAGGTGCGGGAGGTGTCGGCGGAGGTGGCGGCCAGGTGGGCCTTCAGCGCGCGCTGCAGCCGCTCGATGGTCGGGCGGTAGCGCCGCTTCGCCTCGGCGTTGAGCGTGACCAGGGAGAAACCGCTGCTCGGGTGCGGCTCCTCCGGGTGGTCCAGGCCCAGCTCCTCGGCGATCGCGAGGAAACGGCGGTTGTGGTAGCGGCCGGCCCGGGAGGTGTCCCGGATGCCCCGGGCGGCGGCGATGCCGTGGACCGCCTCATGGAGAAGTCGTTCGAAGGAGAGTTCGTGACCACACGCGGACGACGACTCTCCGATCAGGGACTCCGGTGCGGCGAGGTCGGGCAGCTCGGGGTGGTGCCGCTGAATGTCGGCCCACGCCTGCGCCAGCTCTGCGGCGAGAACAGGTGGTGTCTGTGTCTGTGTCGTGCTCACGTAATGACAACGAGCGGAGGTGCCTCTGTGTTCCTATTCCGGGGCATCCCAAATAATTTGCACGTACCCGTCAGTTGCCGCTGATGCGTCCTGACGAGGGCGGGTGCGCTGATCTGCGGAGAAGCGTCACAGCTCCGCCCAAGCCGGTGCGTAGTCCGCGCTACGCACCGCCGGCGGGCCCCAAGGCCGCACGGGCCGCGGCGACGGGAGGCGTATCCGGCCGTTCCGGGCCCGCCGACGCCGTCCGGGCCGGCGTCCCCGCCCGCGCGACGTTACCGCGTACCGCCGCACCGCCCGCCACCGGCCCGCCCCCGCCGGCGCCGGCCGCTTTCCCGTCCGCGGCCACCGTAGGGTTCGCCAGGTTGCCGGTATGTGAATTCTCGCCACACCCGCGTACAGGGCCCAAGCCGGACCCCGCAACCCCTGGACGACGCCGCGGGCCCGGAGTTACCTGGCATACGTGGGAAGTGCGCGCGCACGGCACGGGGGCCACGCGACCGAATACAGCGACGAACCGTCGGCGGATTGGGGCGCTTCTATGACACCTACGCTCGTGCGGCAGCACGTGGCTCACGCGGACCCGGCACCCCGCGCGGACTCGGCGGGCCCGGCACCCCGCGTGGACTCGAGCGCACGCGCGCGTGACTGGTCCGAGATCCAGGAGCGGATGCTCGTACCGCTCTACGAAGCCGTCTACGACCGACTGGACGTGGGAGCCGGAAGCCGGTTGCTGGACCTGCGCTGCGGGGCCGGGCTCGCGCTGCCGCTGCACCCCGAGTACC
>NZ_JACBWZ010000354.1 GCF_013870595.1 Streptomyces sp. WELS2
ACCGGTGCGGACGACGACGGCGCGGACGGGGTCGGCGTGGACGGGGTCGGCGTGGTGGTGACCGGCTCCGTGGTGCGCGGCGTGCTGGCCGGCACCGCGACCGCGTCCACTCCGTTGCGGTCGTGATGCCTGTGAAGGTGCCGCTCCTGCGCCCCGGGCGTGCTCGTCGCGTCGGCCCGCGGCCGCGGATCCGTGCCGAACGGCCAGTCGGTACAGGCCAGGGCGACGGAGGGCACGCCCACGGCGCCGACGGCGACGGCGGTGATGACTATGCGCCGGTAGTGCTTGGTCTTGCGGTGCTGTCCCATACGTCAACCTCACTCGGTGATCGCGGAGCGCCCATTCTTGGGACGGCTTCACACGGGACGCAAAGGGGCGGACTACTATCCCGCCTCGTAGACACTCCCGGGCCTTGCCAGTAACGCCGGGAGATGCAGAAGATTGCGACCGCGACGTTTGCGCGATGCTGTCGGTTCCTCAGGAACGCGGCAGCGGTGAGGGATACGCCGAGCACCCCGCGCGCTGCCGCGGAGTCACACCGGCCATGTCCCGTGCCCGTGGCAAGACGGACAAATCCCATATGTCGTGGGAGCGGCATCTACTATCCGGCACCCTTAGTCGCCGACCGCCCTGTGACGGTTGTCACCCGAGGACGGGACGCCGTTCTTAAAGACGGGGAAACAGCAGGGCAACACGGCGGCACGAACCTTCCCTGCAACCGGCCCGGCGTGTCCGGGCGCAGCGCAGGACGAGGGGAGCGCCGTGACGGACATCGCCGACAGCCAAGCGCCACCGGCCCCGCCCGGCAGCCGTACGTACAACGGCTGGACGCGGAACGACACGCTGGAGGACTACTCGCTGCGCTACGCGCCCAAGTCCTTCCGCCGCTGGACGCCGTACGTCGTCGCCACCACCGCACTCGGCGGCATCGCCTACCTCGCGGACTTCGCCATCGGCGGCTCGATCGCCGTCGCGCACGGCTTCTCCAGCGCCTTGGTGGCGATCCTGGCCGCCGCGGTGGTCATCTTCCTGACCGGCATCCCGATCTCGTACTACTCGGCGAAGTACTCCATCGACATGGACCTGCTGACCCGGGGCGCGGGATTCGGGTACCTCGGCTCGACGCTCACCTCGGTGATCTACGCGAGCTTCACCTTCATCTTCTTCGCCCTCGAAGGCTCCATCATGGCGCAGGCGCTGGAACTCGGCCTGCACATCCCGCTCGCCGTCGGCTATGTCGTCTGCTCGCTGGTCATCCTGCCGCTCGTCATCCACGGCATGACCGCGCTGTCGAAGATGCAGGTGTGGACGCAGCCGGTCTGGCTGGTGCTGATGGTCGCCCCGTTCGTGTCCGTCGCCGTCCAGGAGCCCGGTAAATTCTCGGAGTTCACGCACTTCGCGGGCGACTCGCCCACGGGCTCGAACCTCGGCGCGCTCGGTGTGGGCGCCGGTGCGGGCGTCGCGCTGTCGCTTATCGCGCAGATCGGCGAGCAGGTCGACTACCTGCGGTTCATGCCGGACAAGACCCCGCGGAACGGCAGGCGTTGGTGGACCGCCGTGCTGGGAGCCGGACCGGGCTGGGTGGTCCTCGGGGCGCTGAAGCAGATCGGGGGCGCCTTCCTGGCCTTCTGCGTCGCCGGGAGCGCGGGACTCGGCAAGGCCGACGAACCGATCCGGCAGTACGTCCACGGTTTCGGCACGTTCGCCGCGCCGGTCGCCCTGGGGCTGGCGACCTTCTTCGTCATCCTGTCCCAGATAAAGATCAACTCGACCAACGCGTACTCGGGTTCGCTGTCCTGGTCGAACTTCTTCTCCCGCCTGACACACCGTCACCCCGGTCGGGTCGTCTACATCTTCCTCAACGTCGGCATAGCGCTCGCGCTGATGGAGGGCGGTGTCTTCGGCTTCCTCAACACCGTGCTCGGTTTCTACTCCAACGTGGCCATCGCCTGGATCGGCGCGGTCGTCGCCGACCTGATCGTCAACAAGCCGCTCGGGCTCAGCCCGTCGTACATCGAGTTCAAACGGGCCCACCTGTACCACTTCAACCCGGTCGGCTTCGGCTCGATGCTGATCGCCTCAGGGGTGTCCATCGCCGCCTACTTCGAGGCGTTCGGCGCCTACGGCAAGGCGTTCTCGCCGTTCATCGCGCTGTTCCTGGCCATGGCGCTCTCGCCGCTGTTCGCGGTGCTCACCAAGGGCCGCTACTACCTCGCCCGGCCCGACGGGCTGGAGGAGCCGCTGCTCGGCGCGGACGGGCTGCCCTCGGCCGCCGTACTGACCTGCGCCGTCTGCGCGACCGGCTTCGAACGGCCCGACATGGCCGGCTGCCCCTTCCACCAGGGCCCGGTCTGTTCGCTGTGCTGCAGCCTGGAGAAGGACTGCCACGACTCCTGCAAGCGCGGAGGCGGAGCGCCGGGGCCCGTCACCCTCGGTCTGCCCACCGTCCGGACCGGCGACGGTTCCGCTCGGGGGGGAGGGGCGGCTGACCGGATGACCGGATGACCGGATGACCGGATGACCGGGTGACGGGAGCGGTGCCGGGTGTCCGGGTCGTCGCGCTCATCGTCACGTCACCGCGGGACGGCGTGCGCGGCGGCCGGGCCTGGGCGGCCGGCCGCCGCGCACCGTGTCCCACGGCATCCGCCGTGCGCCGTCACTCGTTCCGGAAGACGGCCTTGCTGACCTCGGCGGGGTTCTCGAACTTCTTCTTCCCGAGGTGGGAGATCCGCTCCGTGATCTCCTTGGGCGCGTGGTTCTTCTCGGCCGCCTTCCGAAGGTCGTCGGTACCGGCCGGGTACTCCACGCCGTGCAGCGCCTTCTGCAGGTCAGGTGGGGTGATGCCCGCCATGGTTCCTCCTGGCAGTGAGTCGGTGATCGACCGGCGCGGATGGAGCGCCGGGACTGCTCAGGTACCCCTCCCACGGAAGCGGATTCAGAAATTCCGGTTGGTGATGGGGCGAGCCGGGCGCGGGTACCCGACGGTTCCGGAAGCAGCGACGGGACCGCGGATGAGAGGACCCGATGAGCGAGAACACCCCATCGCAGGCCGAGGGCGAGCGCGAGACGGACGCCCCGGACACGGAGCAGCCGGCCCGTACCACCCCCTCCCAGGCGGAAGGGGAGGACACCGCCGAGAAGACCCCGGAAGAGGAGGACGACGCGTAGGGAGGCGTCATGAGCACGGCACACACCAGCGTCCCGGAGGTGCTGGACGCGCTGAAGGACGTGACCTACCCGGCCGGCGAGGAAGACCTGGTCTCGGCCGCCCGGCAGGCCGGAGCCACGGAAGAGGTCGTCAAGGCCCTGCGCGGCATACCCGCCGAGGAATACGCCGGCCGCGCCGAGGTCGCGAGGTCGGTCCGGGTGGACCCCGACTCCGATCTCGGACCCGACGCCGGCCGGCGGGCCGGCCAGGCACGGCACGGCGGCAAGCCGGGCCTCTCCCAGCACCTGCGGGAAGAGCCGAGGACACCCATCCAGGAGGAGTTCGACCGCTGAGCCGGCCCGGGGGACGGCTGTCGGGGAGTGCGGCCGTCCTTCGGCCGAGTGCGTCCTCACCGCGCAGGCCCGCGAGAAAGCCGCCCAGGGCCCCGGCCACCGCTTCCGGAGCCTCTGGCGGCAGCAGATGGCCGCCCGGAACGATGTCCGGCGTCGCGCGCGGAACGCAGGGCAGCGGACACGCGCGCGGTACGGCGGGCGGCTCCGCCACGTCCTGTCCGCCCGCGAGCACGGCCACCGGGACCTCGATGCGCAGGGCCACCTCGGTGATGTCCCTGGGCGATGCCCCGCCGCGGCCACTCCGCGCGGGCCTCCTGCGACGCCGCCAGGCACTCCACCAGGCGCCTTGACCGCGCCGCAGGCCCGATCTAGCGTGACGCGGACATGAGGACAGGCAGGCAGGAGGCTCGGTGACGGCCCATCCGCACGACGCCCCGCAGGAGGGGGCGCTCGCCGGCCGCCCCCCGCGGGTGGAGACGCACGGCCTCGACGTGATCGGGGACGCGGACCGCAAGGGCACCCCGCGCACCCTGTTCTGGCCCTGGTTCGGGGCCAACGTCTCCGTCCTCGGCCTCGGCTACGGCGCGTTCGCGCTCGGCTTCGGCATCTCCTTCTGGCAGGCCCTCGCCGCCGGCACGCTCGGCATCGTCGTCTCGTTCCTGCTGTGCGGCTTCGTCGCGGTCGCCGGCAAGCGCGGCTCGGCCCCGACCATGGTGCTCAGCCGGGCCGCGTACGGCGTGCGCGGCAACCGGCTGCCGGCCGTCGTCTCCTGGATGCTCACCGTCGGCTGGGAGACCGTCCTCACCGCGCTCGCCACGCTGGCCACCGCCACCGTCCTCGGCGCCCTCGGCTGGGGCGGCGGCACCGGGACCAAGACCGCCGCCCTCGTGGTGGTCGCCGCGCTGACCGTCGTCGGCGGAGTCATGGGCTTCGACCTGATCATGCGGCTGCAGACCTGGATCACCCTGGTCACCGGCGTCCTCACGGTCGTCTACGTCGTCCTCGTCGCCGACCGGATCCACTGGAGCACGGTCGACGCCCTCCCGGCCGGTTCCGCCGAGCGGTTCATCGGCGCCCTGGTGTTCATGATGACCGGCTTCGGCCTCGGCTGGGTCAACGCCGCCGCCGACTACTCCCGCTACCTGCCCCGGAACTCCGCCGGCCGGGGAGTGATCGGCTGGACCACGTTCGGCGCCAGTGCGGCCCCGCTGGTGCTGCTGGTCTTCGGCCTGCTGCTGGCCGGATCCGCCCCGGAGCTGAACCGGGCGATCGCGGCCGACCCGATCGGCGCGCTGGCCACCCTCCTGCCGGCCTGGTTCCTGGTGCCGTTCGCCGTGGTCGCCGTCCTCGGCCTGGTCGGCGGCGCCGTCCTCGACATCTACTCCTCCGGCCTGGCCCTCCTCTCGGCCGGCCTGCGGGCACCCCGCTACCTGGCCGCCCTCCTCGACGGCGTCCTGATGATCGCCAGCTCGGTCTACATCGTGTTCTTCGCCGACGACTTCCTCGGCCAGTTCATGGGTTTCCTCACCACACTCGGCGTGCCCATCGCGGCCTGGGCCGGCGTCATGCTCGCCGACCTGGCGCTGCGCCGCCGCGACTACGACGAAGCCGACCTGTACCGCCCGCACGGCCGCTACGGTGACGTGCCCCTCCTCCCGCTGTGTGTCACCCTCGCCGCCACCGCCGTCGGCTGGGGCCTGGTCACCAACACCGCCGCGCACTGGCTGGCCTGGCAGGGCTATCTGCTGGCGCCGCTCGGCCTGGGCGGCCGGACCGGCCCCTGGGCGTACGCCAACCTGGGCGTCCTCGGCGCTCTGGTCCTCGCCTTCCTCGGCACGCTGTCGACGGGCAGGTCCCGGATACGGCACCAGGAGGCGCGGGCGGCCGGCCGGGCCCGCGAGGAGCTGCCGCGCCCGTGACGCCCGGGACCCGCCGTCGACTCCCCACCGGCGGGAACGGGCCGTGACCGGCGCCCGCCCCACGCACACCCCGCGACCTATGTGCGGGCAATCCATGTGCCGCGGATCCACATGTTCCTCGTACGCATGCCCGGCACCCCACCGGGTACGCGAGGCGGGAGCACGTCCGGGGCGCCGAGCCGTCCCGGCAGCCCGTACGACCGCGAACCTGGGGACCAGCCATGGAGACACCCGCACACGCCGACCCGCCGACGCCGGCCCAGCAGGCACTGGACGCGCTGACCGTGAACGCCGAGGACCAGACCGCCCTGGACACCCTCGCCCACAGTGACGTACTCGTCCCGGTGCCGGACGACGCGCTGGACGGAGAGGGCGCCGATGCCACGACGGTGGCACTGCCCGTCCTGGAACAGCCCGGCGGCGACGCGGTCGTCCCGGTGTTCACCACGGAGGGCGAGATGGCCGATCTGCTGCCCTTCGTCTCGCGCTACCGTCTGATCCCGCTCGGCGCGCTCGCCGCGCAGTGGCCCGACGAGAACCTGTCCCTCGCCATCGACGGCAGCTCCTCCCACGCCCTGACGCTCACGTCACAGGGTGTGCGCACGCTGCTGGCCCGCTGAGCGGGGACCACGCACGCGGGCGCCGCCGGGGTAC
>NZ_JACBWZ010000355.1 GCF_013870595.1 Streptomyces sp. WELS2
TACCCCTCGTAGCGGGCCACCTCCCGGGCCGCCGGGCGGCCGTGGTGGTGGCGGGCGTAGTCCCGGGCCATCCGGCGCGCCCGCATCGACCCGAGCGCGAACGGCTCGCCCGGCCCCAGCCACCCGGCCAGCACATACGCCGGCAGCTCCGCCCGTACGACACCCAGCTCCCGCTGCCGGCTCCAGACCGCGAGCCAGGTCACCAGCCCGAACACGGGCACCATGAAACCGCCGTAGACGGCGAAGAACCCGTACTGCCCGAAGGTGGCCGAGCCGTTCCAGAAGGCGTGCATGCCCATCGCGAGCAGCAGTCCGCACACCGGCAGCAGGACCCGCCGCACGCGCCGGCGCTCGCCGGACAGCGCGGCGATGCCGAAGCCGATGCCGGTCAGGACGGTGAACAGGGGGTGCGCGAACGGGGACATGACGATGCGCACGAAGAAGGTGGCGGCGGTGACGGAGGCGATGCCCCGGTCGCCGGTGAGCTGGTCGGTCCCGAACGCCGTGCCGAGGTAGAGGATGTTCTCGGTGAACGCGAACCCGGTGGCGGTGGTCCCCGCTATCACCACGCCGTCCACGATCCCGGTGAAGTCGCGTCTGCGGAACAGGAAGACCAGCAGTACGGCGGCGGCCTTCGCGGACTCCTCCACGACCGGCGCTATCACGGTGGCGCCGAGCGTGTCGGCGCTCGCCGGGTCGGCGGTGGAGGTGGCGATCCACTCGGTGGCGAAGCTGTTGGCCACGATGGCTATCAGCGCCGCCGCGCAGGCTCCCCAGGCGAAGGAGAACACGAGGTTCCGCCAGGGGCCCGGCTCCACCCGGTCCAGCCACCGGAACGCGGCGATCAGCCAGGGCACCGGCAGCACGGCCAGCCCGAGCCCGACGAGGAACCCGTCGGTGCCGGTCTGCCGCCGCACGAGCGCGAGGATCACCAGCCCGGACAGCGCCAGCAGCGTGCTCGGCGCCCCGTACCGCACCCACCTGCGCTGCCACCAGTGCGGGTGGCGGAGCACCCCGTCGCCGGGGCTCGGGGGACGGGTCGGGAACGGGGGACTGGTGGCCACGGCATCGACCCTAACGGTGACGGCACGACGGGCTGAGCGGATTACCGGCCCCGGACGCTCGGGGCGCCCGTGGCCTTCCGGTCGGTTATCCGTCCCGCCGGTGCGGTACGCGTCGGAACAGCAGATCGTTCACGACGTGTCCCTTGTCCAGTCCCTGTCCCTCGAAACGGGTCAGCGGCCGGAACTCCGGGCGCGGCGCGAAACCGCCGTCCGGCCGGGTGTTCTCGAAGTCGGGGTGCGCGGTGAGCACGTCCAGCATCTGCTCGGCGTACGGCTCCCAGTCCGTGGCGCAGTGCAGCAGCGCGCCGGGCTTGAGCCGGGTCGC
The DNA here is from genome assembly GCF_013870595.1 of Streptomyces sp. WELS2. Taxonomy (GTDB): domain Bacteria; phylum Actinomycetota; class Actinomycetes; order Streptomycetales; family Streptomycetaceae; genus Streptomyces. Next base: position 1,390 of record NZ_JACBWZ010000355.1, read on the forward strand.
CGCGAGCGTCAGGAACTCGGGCTGGATGAGCCGCCGCTTGTGGTGCCGCTTCTTGGGCCACGGGTCGGGGAAGTAGACGCGCAGTCCGTCCAGCGAGTCCGGGCGGAGCATCTCCCGCAACAGGATGATCGCGTCGCCGTTGCCGACCCGGACGTTGGTGAGGCCGTCCCGGTCGGCGAGGCCCAGCAGGTTGCCCTGGCCGGGGGTGTGCACGTCGACGGCGAGGATGTTGGTGTCCGGGTCGCCGGCGGCCATCCGCGCGGTGGCCTCGCCCATCCCGAACCCGATCTCCAGGACCACGGGACGGTCGTTCCCGAACAGCTCGGCCAGGTCGATCACCCGCTGTCCGTCGATGTCCAGCCCCCACTTGGGCCACAGCCGCCGCAGGGCGTCCGCCTGCCCGGCCGTCACCCGGCTGCGCCGCGGCTGGAAGCTCCGGATCCGCCGCTCGAAGTGCGAACCCGCGGGGTCCGCCCTGGGCCCGTCCGGGAAGCGCGGCTCACCCTTGGCCCGGACGGGCCGGACGGGGTCACCGGGGGCGGACGGGGCGGCGGGGGAGTTCAGGGAGTCAGACACAGTAAGCCCAATTTTACGGGTGCGGGCTCGTGGGCCCGGTGGTCCGGTTCCCTGGGGCCCGAGGTCCGGTGGTTCCCTGGGTCCCGTGGTCCAGGTTCGGCGGACTGGTCCGGGGGGCCGGTTTTGCGGGCCTGGTGACCCCCCGGCTCCGGGGGTAGGTCCTGCGGCATCGGTGGTCCGGTTCCGAGGGCCGGTCTTGGGGGTCTGTGGCTGGTTCCGAGGGCCGGTCTCGGGGGTTTGGGTGTCCGATTCCGGGGGCCGGTCTGCGGCACCGGCGGTCCGGTTCCGGGGGCCGGTCTGCGGCACCGGCGGTCCCGTTCCGGGGCCGGTTCCAGAGGCCGGTGGTCCCGTCCCCGCGGTCGGTTTCACGAGGCCGGTGGTCGGGTTTCTGCGGCCGGTTCCTCATGGCCGTGGTCAGATTCCGCGTGGCCGGTTCCACCGGCCGGAGGTCACCGCGGTGCCCGGAGCATGGCCAGGGCCCGGCGTCCGATCTCCCGTCCGATGGGCAGTGAGGCGGTGGCGGCGGGTGAGGGGGCGTTCAGCACGTGCACCGCGCGCGCCCCCTCCCGGATCAGGAAGTCGTCCACCAGCGTCCCGTCCCGCAGCACCGCCTGCGCCCGCACCCCGGCCGGGGCCGGCACCAGGTCCCCGGCGTCCACGCCGGGCAGCAGTCTGCGCACCGCCTCCAGGAACGCCCCCTTGGACACCGAGCGGCGCAGCTCACCCGCGCCGTACCGCCAGTGCCGCCGGGCGATCGCCCACGAGCCGGGCCAGGCCAGGGTCCCGGCCAGTTCCCGGGGCCGTACGACCCCCCAGCCGTACCCCTCGCGGGCCAGCGCCGGGACCGCGTTGGGGCCGATGTGCACGCCGCCGTCGACACCGCGGGTCAGATGCACCCCGAGGAACGGGAACGCCGGGTCCGGCACCGGATACACCAGGCCCCGCACCAGCTCGGGCCGGGCCAGCTCGTAGTACTCCCCGCGGAACGGCACGATCCGCATCCCGGGGTCGTCCCCGGTCAGCCGCGCCACCTCGTCGCAGCGCAGCCCGGCGCAGTTGACCAGCACCCGCGCGCGGACGACGGCCCCGGCCGCGGTGAGCACGGCCACGCCCCGCTCCGGCCGCCGGTCCACCCGTACCACCTTCGCGCCGTACCGGATCTCCGCCCCGGAGGCCCGGGCCAGCTCCCGGGCCACGGCCGTGTAGTCGCACACGCCGGTGGTGCCGACGTGTATCGCGGCCAGGCCGCGTACCTCCGGTTCGTACTCGGCGATCTGCGCCGGTCCCAGCTCCCGCACCGGGATGCCGTTCTCCCGGCCCCGCTGCACGAGCGCGTGCAGCCGTGGCAGCTCGGCGCGCTCGGTGGCGACGATCAGCTTGCCGGTGACGGCGTGCGCGATGCCGTACTCGGCGCAGAACTTGACCATCTCGGCGGCGCCCCGCACCGCGTACCGCGCCTTGAGGGAGCCCGGGCGGTAGTAGATCCCGCTGTGGATGACCCCGCTGTTGCGTCCCGTCTGGTGCCGGGCGGGCCCGTCCTCCTTCTCCAGCACCGTCACGCGGGTGCCCGGCGCCGTCCGCGTGATGGCGTACGCCGTCGAAAGCCCGACGATCCCCCCGCCGACCACGAGCACATCACAGTCGTACGCCCCGCCCAGCACCGAGCACCACCTCCACTCCCGATAGTGCACTGCGCCACTGACAGCGGCTTCAAACGCGCGGACGCACAGCGCCCCGCCGGCGCGCCCGCCACGGTGGCGCGGCCCTACGCCGGTGCCATCAGCAGCGGCCGGGCCCGCTCGCGCAGCTCCACCACCCGCGGCTCGTCCCCGTACGGCTCCAGCCGGTGCAGGAGGTCCTTCACGTACTCGGTGGTCCGCGCGGACGAGATCCGCCCCGCCACCTCCACGGCCCGCACGCCCTGCTCGCACGCCGCGTCGAGGTTCCCCGACTCCAGCTCGGCGACGGCGGAGACGACGAGCCGCAGCCCGTGCGAGCGCACGAACTCCTCCGTCGGCTTCGACAGCGCCTGTTCGGTGAACCTCCGCACCTGACGCGGCGCCTTGAGATCGCGGTAGCACTCGGCGGCGTCGGCGGCGAACCGGTCGTATCCGTAGAAACCCAGCCAGGAGGGGTCGTTGTCGCCGGGACGGGACCGTTCCAGCCAGCCCTCCGCCGCCTTCAGCGCCGCGCCGGCCGCCTGCGCGTCGCCCGCGCGCGCGTGTGCCCGCGCCTCGACCAGCCGGAAGAAACTCATGGTGCGGGCGGTGGCCAGTCCCCGGTTGCGCTCCAGCGCGGCCTGCGCGAGGTCCACGCCCTCGTCGCCGAAGCCCCGGTAGGTGGCCTGCAACGACATGGAGGCCAGCACGTACCCCCCGAGGGGGACGTCGGCCGCCGCGCGCGCGAGGCGCAGCGCCTGGATGTAGTACCGCTGCGCGGCCTCCTGCTGCCCGGTGTCGAAGGCCATCCAGCCCGCGAGCCGGGTGAGTTCGGCGGAGGCGCCGAACAGGGCGCGGCCCACCTCGTCGGAGTAGGAGCCGAGCAGCAGCGGTGCCGCCTCCACCCGCAGGCACTCCGGCACCATCGACGAACGCCAGTCCCCGCCACCGTACTTGGAGTCCCAGCGCCGGGCGTCCTCGGCGGCCTCCCGGAGCTTCTGGACATCGCTGTGGCCGACTTTGAGCGGTGCGCCGGAGCCCTCGGCGGCGCACGCCTCCCGCGCGACCGAGCTGTCGGCGGGGGTTATCAGCCAGCGCGAGGCGGGCGTTGCGTACGCGCTCACTGCGAACGATCCGGCGAGGGACTGCCAGATGCCGCCGGAGCCGGCCCGGCGGCCGGCCAGGTCGAGGCGGTACAGCTCGGTCGCCGACTTCACGGCCTGGGCCACGTCCCGGGGGAAGGCGAGGCCCACCTCCGGCGCGGGATCCGCGTCCGCCAGGCCGATCTCGTGCAGCGGGACCGGGCGGCCGAGCTTCTGGCCGATGGCGGCGGCGATCAGATGCGGCGCCGCGCCCTGCGGCACCATGCCCTTCGACACCCAGCGCGCCACGGACGTCTTGTCGTAGCGAAGCGTCAGACCGCGCTGGGCGCCAAGGTCGTTGACGCGCCGGGCGAGTCCGGCGTTGCTGATTCCCGCGAGGGCGAGAACGGCGCCGAGCTTTTCGTTCGGCCCGCGTTGCTCCCTGGACATGCGCCACCCCTCGACACAGACGGCTGCCGCGCTGGCATAACCGTGCGGCATTCGTAAACCCAGCGTAGTTCGCCGCATCCCAAGCGTTAAGGGGCAATGTTCCGGATGGCGGGATTGTGGTCGGTACGCGGACGCGGGCCTGTACGCACCGTGCACGGGCTGTCGCGACGTGCCCCCGCCCGTGTGGCCGTGCGCCCGCCCGTGCGCTCTTCTCCGGCCATCCGGCAAGCGGTTCCATGGGCCGTGCGTGGGTCGGCCCGCTGTACTGGATCCAGTGGGCTGGGGGACACCGCCGCCTTCATCCCCGCGGGTGGCGGACCGGTCCGGGAGGCGTCGTCCGCCTCCCGGACCGTGCGTAGAAGTAAGCCCTCATGCGCTCCGCAGGCCTGTACGGAGAGTGCTCGATTCCGGCGCCCCGCCAAGTATTTGGCTGAAAATAATCCCCCGATCGTGCGGTGGATTTCCTTCGTGACCATGCAACTTGAGGGCGCGAAAGGCGATTTGGGGGAGCGCATTAGGGGCGCATTCATGTCGCACCCGTCGAGCGCCGCCTCCGCCCCGCCCGCCGGCCGCTCGTCAACTCCCCTTCCCGCACGCCGCGTACATCCCTCGGTCGAAGGCGGCCACGCCGTGCCTCCCCGGCCTGTCCTTCGTGGCAGCATGGGGGCCGGTTCGTGCGGTGCACTGGTGGTCCACAGCCTGTGGAGGCGTCGATGCGGTGGTTGGTGGGGTGGAGCAGCACCGCCGCGGGCGCCGCCGGCACCGGCTCCGCGGGGGCCGTCGGGTACGACGGCGAAACCCTGCAACCGGTCGGCTCCCAGCTCCTGTGGGGCGACCCGGACCCCCTGTGGGCGGTCGGCGACTGGCGCCCCGACGAGGTGCGCGTGGTGCACGCCGACCCCGAG